>JBAWAM010000485.1:0-3577 GCA_049589315.1 Myxococcaceae bacterium | reverse complement strand
ACCTCGCGCAGCTTCTTCCACTCGCCGTCGGCGTCGACGAACTCGGCCTTCATCTTCTCGGCGTCGGCCTTGTCGCCCTTGCCCTTCGCCTTCAGCACGCGCTTCGCCAGCGCGTCGCCGGTCACCTTCCACTTCGCCAGGTCGATTTCGAAGCAGCCGACGTCGGCACCGTTGGCCGCCTTCTGCTCGGGCTTCCACTGGAGCACGCCGGCCTTGAACAGCGTGCCGAGCTGGATCGACGCGAGCTGGCTGTAGGGCCGTGCGTTGCCGTCCGCGGTGTACATCCCGCGCGAGACGTGGCCGAAGCCCCACGCCACGTCGCGGAGGTGAGCCTTCTGCGCCTCGTCCGCGGTGATCACGCCGCGCTCCACCAGCCACTCGGAGTAGTACAGCGCCGCCGTCTGCGCCTTCAGCTCCTCCATCATCGATGCCAGCGGGCCGCCGAAGATCTCGTCGTCGACCTTGCCCTTCACCTTGTACTCGTGCGACGGGCCAAGGTTGTGCGCGGCCTCGTGCAGCACGGTGCTCATCAGGGCCGGTGCCGGCTCCGTGGTGAACCCCGCCATCGTTGCGGGGCAGTAGAGCGACGCCACCTGGTCGCGCAGCACGGCCTGGCTGTCCGCGTCGGTGTAGAGGTTGGTCATCGCCACGGTGCGTCCGCCCTTTGCGGCGACCTTGCCCCAGTTCGGGAGCGACTGGCCGATCGTCGCGCCGTGCGGCGGACGCGCGTCACCCGCGTTGAGCACGATGTCGATGAAGTCCGGCAACTTGAACTTCACGTCGCGCGCCTTGTACGGAGGCCCGGCCAGCGCGGCGAGCGCCTTCTCCATGTCACCCTTCACCGGCTCCAGCTTCTTCTGCCAGTTGAGCGAATCCGGGTTGATGCGCGCGAAGCTCACGTGGAAGCCGGCCTTCCACGCGCACGGCTCGTAATAGACCTCGTCCGGGCCGATGCGGAGGTACCACTTGCTGTTGTCGACCCCCATCGCCGCCCACGCCTCGTTCGCCGGCTCCCAGTCGTTGGTGAGGAACGACTGCGCCGCCGCGTTCAGGTACGCCTTGAAGGGCGCCTCGTCGGCCGAGGTGATCGCATCCGCCGCTGCCTTCAGCTCGCGGCTGACCGCCTCCATGTCCTCCTTGTACGCGACGTTGTAGGGGACGGCCTCGAACGTGCCCGGCTTTCCGGCGACCTCGCGCACCACGCTGAAGTGGTCCATCAGCGCCGAGCCGTTCGGCTGCGCGGCCAGGCTGTCGCAGAACTTCGGGTCGGCCTGGATGCTGGCCGGATACAGGCCGGAGAGCACCTTCGGCGCACCGGTGAGGGCGCTGCAGGCCGGGTCGTTCTCGGTCTTCGGGGCCTCGCAGTCCGGGCCCTGGTTGCGGAAGAACAGCGCGCGCGAGGCGGTGTCGGAGGCGGGGATCTTCTCCGCCATCCCGAACACGCCCTTCTGCTTCGCGTGGAGGCGCTCGACGATCTCCGCCGCGGCGAGGATGTGCTGGACGATCTTCCGGTCCTGCTCCGGGGCGTCCTTCAGGTTCGTCTCGACCAGGGTAGGCGCGCCCTGCGCGAGCTCCTCGCGGGCGAGCTGGAGGCGCTTCAGCTCCTGGCCCGACCCGTACACGCCGATGCCACCGGCACCGTTGCCGGATGTCACCTCGCTCTCCGTCATCCGCGCGTAGGCGTCGGCAAAACGCGGCGTGAACCCTTCGGGACCAACGAAGTCCTCGCGCTTCGCCGGGTCAATGCCCCACACGGTCACCAGCTCGTCGGGATCGATCGTGCCGTTGGCGTTGGCATCGGTCCGCCAGAACAGGGGAAGCGCGAGCTCCACCGCCTTCTGGTTGAACGCCTTCCGGCCAAGCTGGTCGTACTTCGGCGTGGGCTTCGCGGGCGCTTCGGCCTCGGCCGGCGCCGCGGCGGGCTCCTTCGCCTCGGTCTGGTGGGCACACCCTGCCATCAGGGCGCCCGAAACGATCACTGCTCCGACTTTCTTGATCATCGTCGTACGAACCTCGTGGGTTGAATGCCCTCCGATACCCGACTCAGCCCGGAAAACCCACCCCATGAGCGTTGACGTTGCGAGTCAAAGTCAAATAAGCCCGGAGCCATGGACAACGAATGCTGGCGGGTTCGTGTGGCGGAAGGGCCGGTGGGCTGGGTAGAGCAGTGCTCGTGCGGTGTTCTTCATGTGACAGTGGGGCCGGTGAGTCTGAGGCTCGAGCAGTCTGCGGCGGAGGCGCTGGCGCTCATGCTGAGGGACGGGGTGGCGGTGACGGCGCGGACGACACGAGCACCGAAGCTCCGGGTCATTCATGGAGAGGACGCGCGGGAAGAGCGGCAGTGACGGGGCGGCTCGTGCTCGGCGCCTGCTGCATTCTCTTCGCGGCGACGGCACGTGCGGAGGAACCCGCAGGTAGAGCGGAGCGCGTGACGGTCGTCACCGGGAGCCGGACGGAGCGCTTCGCGGACGAGGCGGTGGTCCCGACGGAGGTCCTCACTCAACGGGACATCCAGCGCGCGGGCGCGCGGGATCTGGGCGAGTTGCTGCAGACGCACCCGGGCGTGGAGCAGGAGCGGACGTTCCGAGGCACGGGGCTCCGGCTCCAGGGATTGGACCCGGAGTACGTCACGGTGCTGGTCGACGGTCGGCGGGTGACGGGGCGCGTCGGGGGCACGCTGGACCTCTCCCGCTTCACGCTCAGCGACATCGAACGGGTGGAGATCGTCAAGGGACCCGCTGCAGCGCTCTATGGCGCCGACGCGATGGGCGGCGTGGTGAACCTGGTCACGCGCAAGGATGGTCCACCCCGCGCTGCCGGCGCGAGCGTCTCGTTCGGCATGCGGAACGATCTGGATCTGAGGGTGCATGGATCGGCGAAGCAGGGCGACTTCCGCGTCCACGCCGCGGGCGGCCGGCGCACGGCGCTGGCGTGGGACCTCGATCCATCGGATGCCACGACCTCCGGCAGCGCGTTCATGATCCTTGACGGCACCGCCGGGATCACCTGGACGCCCTCGGACCGCGTGCAGCTCACGCTCGACGCGGACTATGTGTGGAAGGACTCCTTCGGCATGGACTCGCTGCCGACGGGCGCGGTGTTCGACCGCCGCTTCCGCGACGAGATCTTCAACACGCGCCTCTCCGCCAGCTACACGCCCTTCGAACGCACCCGCATCTCGGCGGACGCCCACCTGTCCCTCTTCCGGGATCAGCTCCAGCAGGACCAGCACGCGTCTCGCTCGCTCGACCAGTACCAGGTGTCCTGGGAGCGGATGTGGGAGGCGAATCTCCAGGTCGATCAGAAGCTCGGTGATTCGCACCTGCTCACCGCCGGGCTGGAGCAGTCGTTCTTCTTCCTCACCGCGCCGCGCATCGAGAACGGCGAGATGCAGCGGTGGCGCACCGCCGCGCTGATCCAGGACGAATGGCAGGTCCTCGATTCGCCGAAGCTGGTCCTGCTGCCCGGCGTGCGAATCGATCTCGACTCGCAGTTCGGGACCCAGCCGTCACCGCGGCTCGCCCTCCGCTACGAGCCGGTCGAACGCGTCGGCCTCCGCGTCGCCTACGGGTGGGGC
>JBAWAM010000484.1:0-18976 GCA_049589315.1 Myxococcaceae bacterium | reverse complement strand
GTCGAGGACCGGTTCGAGCCGCCCCGGCACCGCGTCGCCGGCGCGCAGGCCGCTCATCGGATCGATGCGGACGAACTCCACGCCGGTGGGGACCTCGAAATCACGCTGGGGAAGACCCTCGTGCGCGACTCTCATGAACTGCAGCCAGATCGGCAGCGCGGCGCGACCTCCGGTCTCACCTCGGCCCATGCTGGCGTGGTTGTCGAACCCGACCCACGCGGCCGCGACGAGGTCGGCGGTGTACCCGGAGAACCATGCGTCGCGGTACTCGTTCGCAGTGCCGGTCTTTCCCGCGGCGGGGCGATTGAGCTCCTGCACCGCGGCGTTGCCCTCGACCACGCTCTGCATGAGCGAGGTCGTCAGGTACGTGGTGGCGGGCGGGAGCGTCTCCGTGAACACCGGCTCGTGCGACTCGAGGACCTTCCCGGTCGAGTCGGTGACCTTCACCACGGTGATCGGCTCTGCGTGTTTCCCGAGCGAATGGAGGGTGGCGTAGCTGTTCCCGAGCTCCAGCGGGGACACCTCGCCGGTGCCCAGCGCGAGGGTGAGGTTCTTCGGCAGCTCGGAGCGGATGCCTGCGCGTCGGGCGAAGTCGATGACCGCCTCGGGCGTGAGCGCCTCGATCAGCCGCACCGACACGGTGTTCTTCGACCTGGTCAGCGCCGCCCGCAGCGTCATCGGTCCGTCGAAGCCGTTCTCGAAGTTCTTCGGTTTCCACACCTTCCCGGTCCAGGGATCGCGGATCGCTTCGGGCGCGTCGTTGATCACCGAGAGCGAGGTGTAGTTCCGGCTGTCGAGCGCCGCGCCATACACGAAGGGCTTGAACGACGAGCCCGGCTGCCGCTTCGCCTGTGTGGCGCGGTTGAAGGAGGAGAGCCGGAAGTCATAGCCGCCGCTCATCGCCACCACGTGTCGCTGGATCGGGTCGATCACCACCAGCGCGCCCTGCACTTCAGGGATCTGGTCGAGGGTCGCGACGGCGTCGCCCTTCTTCGGAAGCTCGGTGATCCGCACCCGCACCAGATCGCCCGGCTTCAGCACGTCGGACATCTTCTTCGGCGGAGCGGTCCACTTGCCCACGCCACGCTCCCGCGCCCAGGACACGGTGGCGAAGTCGATGCGCACGGTGCGACCGACCAGGTCGACGGTCGCGTACTTGCCGGTGTCGTCCACCTTCGAGACCCAGCCCACGAGCCGCGCGTCCGGGCGCAGCGGGCGGATCTCCACCTCGCGCGCGACCGTCTCGTCCGGCGACGGGGGAGGCTCGTCCTCCGGCGTGTACGCCTCACCGCGCTCCTCCACGCCTTCCTCCGCGCCGGTGGCGTTGGGCGGGGGGAGGTCGGCGAGCCGCATCAGATCCGCGACCAGCACCTCGTCCTGACGCCGCTTGCCCATCTCCTCGATGCGGGTGGCGATGAGCTTCGAGAGCGCGGCGAACCGACCTGCCTCGAGTCTGCCCAGCGGTCCGCGGTAGCCCATGCGACGGTCGACCTGCTCCAGGCCCTTCTGCACCGCCTCGTCGGCGGCGGCCTGGAGCTTCGCGTCCATGGCGATCTCCACGCGCAAACCGCCCTCGAGGACCGCGTCGTCGCCGTACTTGGCGACCAGCGCACGCCGGACCTCTTCGACGTAGTAGGGCCCGACCTGGGGCGGAGGCCTCGGCGCGAGGACAATCGGCTTGTCCAGCTCCGCTTCGACCACGTGCTGCGGGAGGAAGCGGTGCTCGACGAGCTGGCGCAGCACGTACTGCTGGCGCTTCTTCGCCCTCACGATGTTGGTCACCGGGTTGATCCGGTGCGGAATCTGCGGAGTGCCCGCGAGCACCGCGGCCTCGCCCAGCGAGAGATTCTTCGCGTGCTTTCCGAAGTAGAAGAGCGCGGCCTCCTCGATGCCGTACCGGTTGTGTCCGAAGTAGATCTGGTTCACGTACAAATTGAGGATCTCGTCCTTCGTCAGCGCCTGCTCCAGGCGCGGCGTGAGGATCCACTCGCGGATCTTCCGGGAGAGCTTGCGCTCCTGGGTCAGCAGGAGGTTGCGCACGGCCTGCTGCGTGATCGTCGACGCACCGGTCATCCGCCCGGTGAGCGCCGCCTTCCAGGCCGCGCGGGCGATGCCGATGTAGTCGAGACCTTCGTGCTTGTAGAAGTCGGCGTCCTCGGCAGCGAGGAACGCGTACTTCACATGAGGGGGGAGCGTGCCGATGTCCACCCAGGTCCGGCGCTCCCGGTAGAACTCGGCGCAGACCTTGCCGTCCGCGCAGGTGACCTTGGTGACCTGAGGTGGCCGATAGCTGCGGAGTTGTTCGACCGAGGGAAGGTCCTGGTCGAAGTAGAGATACGCCCCGACGCCGAGCGCGATCGCGAGCAGCAGGCACACCAGACCCGCGACGACGAGCCGCTTCGTCCAGCGCCAGAGAGAACCGAAGAAACCGCCGCCCCGGCTGGGCGTGGTCGAACGTCGTCGCTGCTTGGTCATCGGGAGGTCCGGTCAACGAGGTTACTCGCGCAGGCTCAACGGGTGAACAACGCAATGCCCACCCAGCACCCGAGCGGGCGTACGCCGGAGTACCCCTCTCCCTGGACAGCCCCTCCGGGGAGAGGGTCGAAGCCCATTACTCCGCCAGCGTGTCGAGCGCGCCCTCATCTTCCATCTGGGGATCGGCGCTCTCCTCCGTCGTGATGCCGTTGCCCACGTCGGTGCCTCCTCCGGTGGACGCCACGCTCGCCACCCGCGCCACGTTCAGCTGCGCCTTCACGTACTTTGGCGACAGGAAGGAGCTCCGGGCGTACGCGTCCTTCGCCTCGTCGATCCGCCCCACGCGCTCCAGAGCGACGCCGAGGTTGTTGTGGATCCAGGCCACGTTCGGCAGGAGCTCCGAGGCGCGGGTGAGGACCGTGAGCGCCTCCTCATTGCGGTTCGCCCGGAGGTAGGCGAAGCCCAGGTTGTTGAGGGCGTGCCCGTGCTCGGGCTCCAGCGCGATCACCTTCTCGAACATCGCGATCGCCGGAGCGAGCTGGCCGAGGTTCAGGTGTGCGCGGCCGATCGCGTGGTACGCCTCCGGGTTGTTCTCGTCGCGCTTTGCGGCCTCCGCGCCGATCCCGATTGCCCCCTCGTAATCCTTCTTCGAGATCAGCACCCGGGCCTGCTGGACCAGCGGGCGAGCGTCCTCCGGCTGCAGCTTCGCGAGGCGCTCCAGGGTGGCGATGCGGAGCTCCTTCTCGTTCGTCAGCTTCGTGAGGCGGTCGATCAGCGTGAGCACTTCCACGTCATCGGGGCTGTCGAAGAGCGCCCGGCGTGCCTCGGCGAGCGCGCCGGTGAAGTCGCCGATCTCGCGCATCTGCACCGCCCGCGAGAGGTGGTCGACGTTGCGGGCGTCCTCATGCGAAACGGCGAGCACGTCGAGGTCCTTCGCCGTCGGCTCGACGATGAACGAGGTGGAGCTCACCGGTTCAGCCGTCGTGGGCACCTTCGAAGTGATGACCGGCTGGATCACCGGTGCGGGCGGAGGTGTGAGGCTGACCTCGACCTTCGGCTTCGGGGACGACTTCGGCTGCTCGTTGCAGGCAGTGGCGGAGAACGACAGAGCGGCGACACAGGCAGCGACAATCTGCTTCTTCATGACGCGATTCCTTTCTGCGCTCCGGAGTGGGGCGCGGGGTGGGGTTTCCAGTTCCCGGAGAGGGGCATTGCGATGCGTGTGCCAACCTGTAAGTGGTTGGAATGACGGGCGAATCTGGCTGGATGCGGCCATATGGACACACCGCGGTCGGCTCGCGCGCGGCGCGTCGGGGAAAGCCGGGTCGGACCGAGGGCAGCCACCCGCTGGGAGCGAAGCAGCGCTGGTCACATCCGCGCGCGCGTGGCAGCTTCGAGCCGCCATGAAGATCGCCACCTGGAACGTGAACTCGATCCGTGCGCGGCAGGAGCGGCTGTTGGGATGGCTCGCGTCCGCGCAGCCCGACGTGCTCTGCCTTCAGGAGCTGAAGTGCGTGGACGAGGGCTTCCCCGCAGAGGAGCTCCGAGCGGCCGGCTATCACTCCGCGTGCTTCGGACAGAAGACGTACAACGGCGTGGCGATCCTCGCGCGCACCGAGCTGACCGACGTGTCCCGCGGACTCGAGGATGGCGTGGACGACCCGCAGGCGCGCGTGATCGGCGCGACCGTGAACGGCGTGCGCGTCTACAGCGTCTACGCGCCCAACGGACAGGCGGTGGATTCACCCGCGTACGAGTACAAGCTCGAGTTCTACGCCCGGCTGCGGCGATACCTCGATGCCCATCACAGCAAGGACGATCGCGTCGTCCTCGGCGGAGACTGGAACATCGCGCCCGAGCCGATCGACGTGCACGACCCCGCCGCCTGGGAGGGGCAGACCCTCTTCAGCATCCCCGAGCGGAACGCGCTCGAGACCCTGTGGGAGTTCGGCCTCGTCGACACCTGGCGGAAGAAGAACCCCGACGAGCAGAAGTTCAGCTGGTGGGATTACCGGATGCTGGGCTTCCCGAAGAACAAGGGGCTCCGGATCGACCACATCTTCGCGAGTTGGCCGCTGGCCGAGCGCATCCGGGCTTCGGAGATCGACCGCGAGGCGCGCAAGGGGAAGCAGCCCTCCGATCACGCGCCGGTGTGGACCGACTTCGACGTGGCTTAGGCATCTAGAGCAGCGGCTTGCGCTGAAGCGGGTTGCGCACCCTCAGCACGCGGTCGAGGCTGAACCGTCCTCCGCCCACGACGACGATCAGCAGCATCATCGCCAGGTAGAGCGCGGCCATCTCGATCTTCGCGATGGGATCGGCCTGGTGACGGAAGATCGCCACCGCCATCGTCGTGGCGCACAGCGCAGCGGCCGGACGCGTCATGAAGCCCAACGCGACCAGGATCCCGCCGAAGAACTCGGTGATGGAGGCGGCCCAGGCGAAGAACGAAGGTGCCGGGAAGCCGAGGCCTGCGACCGTGTTCGTCAGGCCCTTGACCCCACCCTCGAAGACCTTCGCGTATCCGTGAAAGAAGGCCAGGGAAACGCCGAAGACGAAGCGGGCCAACGCCCAGGTTGCTTCGCTGAGAGGAGAGTTCATTGGTCTCCCAATAGCGTACGATCGCACTTCTTGCTCGTCGCGAATGCGAACCCGGTCGTCTGTCGGCCGGGCGCGAATTATGTTCAGTACGTGGAGTTCACAGACTACGCGGCGAGATTCCGGGAATACGCATCACTGGCGCGGATCTTCGATTACGGCACCGTCCGGGAGGGCGAACGCGACTACCCGCTGCTCGGAGCAGAGGTTCCGGGCCGGTTCGAGCTGGTGATCACCTCGGGCTTCCACGGCGAGGAGCCCGCGGGCCCGCTCACGCTTCTCCAGCACTTCGAGGAGGTCGTCGACTACGCGCGGTCACGTGACGTGGGCTTGCGCGTGTACCCGTGCATCAACCCGTCCGGGTTCGAAGATGGAACCCGCTACAACCGCAGCGGGGAGAAGCCGAACAACGACTTCCTCCGCTACGAGGTCGCGCCGGGACAGTGGAAGGGGGAGCTCCGTCCGGGCGAGCCGTTCACGCGCTGGGTCCTGTTCGACGGCGGTCCGAAGGAGACCCGGGCGATTCGCGACGAGCTCCAGCGGCACCAGAAGCGCCCGAATGCTGCGCTCGACATCCATCAGGACCGGTATCTGCGCGGCGCGTTGACGTACGCGTACGTCTTCGGCGACCACGCCGCCTACGCCTCGCTGATGGAGGATGCGGGCCTCCACGCTCAGGTCGTGAAGAACGCCATGGTCGACGAGGCCAACCGCACGAACGACCTGGGCCTCATCGAATACAACGACGGCAGCGTCACCGACTACTACCTGCGGCGTGGCGTGCCGTATGCGGCAGCGCTCGAGACCACCACGCACGCCTCGATGGAGGCGTGCCATGCCATCAACCTGATCTGGATCCGCGGGTTCATCGACCTCGCCGCCCGCGGCCAATAGGGGGCTTTGCAGTCGGCTTCTTCTTCGCCGCCGGTTTCGCCTTGATGGCGGCCCGCTTCGGCGGCGCCTTCTTGACCGTCTGCGCCTTCTTCGCCGGAGCCTTCTTCGCCGGCTTCTTCGCCGCAGCCTTCGGGGCGGCGCGCGGGGCCGCCTTCTCCTGGTCGCGCTGGGCGCGGGTGATGATGGTGGCCAGGGCGCCGAGCGCGTCGATGGTGGTGAAGACGCCCGCCAGCCGGTCGCCGTCCATGACCACCGCACTGCCGTACTTGTACTTCCACATCTCGAGCGCGACCTTGGTCAGCGGCGTCTCGGGGGCGACCACGAAGGGATCAGAGGTCATCGCCTCTTCGACGGTGACTTTGGTGGCGTTGACGTCGCGGAAGGTCTCGAGCAGGTGGAGATCGCGCTCGCTGACGAGCCCGACGAGCTTGCCGCCATCGAGGACGGGGAGGTGACGAATCCGGTTGTCGCGCATCAGCCGGTGGGCTTCTTCGAGGGACTGGTTCATCCCGATCGAGTGGGGGCTGGGCGTCATGAAGTCGGCGACGGTAGGCGTGGTACTGGCCATGGATTCCTCGTTGGGGTTGATGCCGGTTACCGAGGCAAGTCGCGTGCCGGCATGGCTCAGAGGGACAGGTTGCGAGCAGGCGTGCAAGCCATGCACATCCGATCTGATGGATGCAAGGCATGCGCGCGTCCGTCAGCGCGAGTGCCCGATTCCCTGCAGGTACTCCCACGCGGACACCGCTGCCTTCGCGCCGGTGGCGGCCGCCACGACCAGCTGCTTCTCCAGTTCGTCGGTCACATCGCCCGCGGCGAAGAAGCCGGGCAACGCCGTGGCCTGGTTCCGATCGACCGGGATCTCCCTGCGGCTGTTGAGCGGGACGAAGCCTTCCAGCGGGTGGGTATTCGGGATCAGCCCGATCTCCAGGAAGGCGCCGTCGATGGCGAGCTCCTCGCGCCGGCTGCCGTCCAGCGACTCGATGCGCGCGCCGACGAGTCGGTGGTCGCCGAGGAACTCCACGACGTGGGTGGCCGGATGCGCCTTCACCTTCGGCGAACCCAGCACATCCTTCAGAAGGACCGGGTCTGCCCGGAAGGACGAGCCCCGGGTGATGAGGTGAATCTCGCTGGCGTAATGAAGCAGGTCACGCGCAGCGGTGAAGGCCGAGTTCCCGCCGCCGACCACCGCGACGCGCTTGTTCACGTACAGCGGGGCATCGCACGTCGCGCAGAAGGCGATCCCGTTGCCGAGGAATCTCTCTTCCCCCGGGACCCCGAGCCGGCGGTACTCCTTGCCTGCGCACCAGATCACCGAGCGCGCGTGGAACGAGCGCCCGTCGCTGGCCACCGCGTGGAAGCCGTCGTCGGTCCGGGCGATGTGGGTGACCTCGGCGCGCAGCGCCTCCGCGATCGGGTACTGCTCGATCTGGCGGCGAAGGGCCTCGGCCAGGTCGCGCGCGTCGACCTGCGGCACGCCCGGCCAGTTCTCCACGAGCGCGGTCTTCATGAGCTGGCCTCCCGGCTCGTCCCCGATCAGCGCGACCTGCATGCCTTTTCGCGCGGCGTAGACGGCCGCCGAGTACGCCGCAGGTCCGGCGCCGACGATCAGCACGTCGTACGTCTCGTCCGTCCGGGGTTCGTGCACGTTCCGCTCGCCCTGGGCCTCGCGCAGCAGGGCGTCGATCCGCTCCCAGGACTCGGGATTGACGATCTTGAGGATCTCCAGGATCGCCTCTCCCGCCGGGAGCGCGCCATGGAAGGCGGGCCGCTCGTTGACCACCATGCGGGGGACCTCGCGGACCTCGTAGCGCTCGGCGAGATCCGGAAACTCCGCGATGTCGACCATGTCGGCCCGGATGTTCGGGTTCGCCACCGCAAGCTGGTGCGCGAGCTGGACGAGCCTCGGGCACCAGGGGCAGGCGAGGCTGACCATCACCTCGAGGTGCGTCGGCCTGTCGATCCATGCCGCGAGCTGTCGCAGCTGGGGTTCCAGCACGTCGGGCCCGTCCGCCGCGAGCCGGATCGCGTGAATGAGCGAGGGGAACTCGTGACCACCGGTGACGCCGAAGAAGCGCAGCCCATGATTCTGCCGGCCGAGCACGATCGTCGCCGGGACGCGTTCGACCCCGTGATAGCGCGCCAGTTGCGGATCCCGGTCCAGGTCGAAGGACTCGATCGACACCTGCTTGTCTGACGCGGACGCCACCAGGTCGAGCAACTCCTTCTGCGCCGGGCACTCGGCACAGGCCTCCTGGCGCGAGAAGAAGAGCACGCGCACGGGATGGCCCAGCCCCCGGAGCAGCTCATGAAGCTGCTGAGCCGCGTCGCTCGAGAGGTCGATCATCCTCCCGGAAAACAGTGCGCGCGTTGTGTCCATTTCCTCGCCCAGCGGCGCAGCGGGCATGGCCCGAAGCGGCAGCAAGCTGCTCAGCTGGGCCGAACGCCATGGCCGGACCTCTGATCAAGTCGATAGCCCTGCTCAAGCTACAGGCCGAGAGCGAGAGCCCACTCAAGCGCGCGCTGTCCGCGTCCCATCTGGTGGCGCTGGGGATCGGGGCCATCGTCGGGGCCGGGATCTTCGTGGTCACCGGATGGGCCGCGGCGCGCTACGCAGGACCGGCGGTGCCCCTGTCATTCCTGCTGGGGGCCATCGCCTGCGCGTTCGCCGGGCTGTGCTATGCCGAGCTCGCTTCCACCGTTCCCATCGCCGGCAGCGCCTACACCTACGCGTACGCGACGATGGGGGAGCTCGTCGCGTGGATCATCGGGTGGGACCTGGTGCTCGAGTACACGATGGCGGGGGCAAGCGTCAGCGTGGGCTGGTCGGCATATTTCGGTGCGCTGCTTCGTGATGTCGGCTGGCCGCTTCCGGAGGCGATCGCTTCGGCGCCGTTCCGCTGGTGCGAGGCCGCGGACGTGGCCGCTGCCGTTGCAGGTTGCCCGGGAGAGGGGCTGCAGCCCACAGGTACGCTGATCAACCTCCCCGCGGTGGCGATCATCGGCGCGATGAGCCTCGTGCTGGTGGTGGGCGTGCGGGAGTCGGCGTGGGTCAACAACGTGATCGTCGCGCTCAAGGTCGCGGTGCTGCTGGCCTTCATCGGGTTCGGGGTCATGTACGTCCGCGCCGAGAACTGGCAGCCGTTCGTTCCTCCCAACGAAGGCTACTTCGGGCGGTACGGCCTGTCCGGCATCCTCCGGGGCGCGGGGCTCGTGTTCTTCGCGTACATCGGCTTCGACGCTGTGAGCACGGCGGCGCAGGAGGCGAAGCGACCGCAGCGCGATCTGCCGATCGGGATTCTCGGCTCGCTCGCGGTGTGCACCGTGCTGTACGTGGTCGTGTCGGTGGTGCTCACCGGGCTCATCCCGTACCAGCAACTCGACGTTCCACATCCGGTGGGCTTCGCGGTCGAGTCGACTCCGCAGCTGCGCTGGATGGTCCCATTCATCGACCTGGGCGCCGTCCTCGGGCTTGGGTCGGTGGTGCTGGTGATGCTGCTGGGGCAATCGCGGGTCTTCTACGCCATGTCCCGGGATGGCCTCCTCCCGAAGTGGCTCTCGCACGTCCATCCCAGGTGGTCCACGCCGTGGATCACCCAGGTGCTGGTGGGCATCACTGCAGCGACGTTCGGCGGATTGTTCCCGCTGGACCTGCTCGGGCAGCTCGTCAACATCGGCACGCTGCTCGCGTTCGTCCTGGTCTGCGGTGGCATCCTCGTCCTGCGGCGCAGCCGTCCCGATCTGCCGCGGCCCTTCCGCACCCCCCTGGTTCCGCTCGTGCCCCTGCTGGGGATCGCGAGCTGCCTCGGGCTGATGGCCACCCTGCCGGGAGACACCTGGCTGCGCCTTCTGGCGTGGCTGGTGGTCGGCCTGGTCATCTATGCGCTGTATGGACGCCGCCACAGCACGCTGCGCACCGGTGAGGATGCGCGACGGCTGGCGGCGGCCTCCATCGAGGAAGGCCGCTGATCAGCGCAGGGTGGGGGAGAACCGCTCGAAGCGGTGCGCGTCGACCGATAGCACCGCGAAGGACCCATCCTGGAGCGATACCAGCGCGCGGCCGAGCGGGAACGCGCCGACGAAGGTGTCGACCGAGCCGCCGTTCCAGATCGTCAGCGCGTTGCCATTCGCGTCGAAGACGAGGAGACGGTTGCTCGAGTCCAGCACCCAGAACGACCCGTCTGCGGAGCGCGAGAGACCCTGGACCATGCCGATCGTGCCTTGCGGAAGATCGAGATGCCACGCCTCCTGCATCGTTCCGCTCCCGAGCCCGATGGCGGTGATCCGGCGCTCCTGTCCGATGTAGACGGTGTTCGCGGCCGCATCCCAATGCAGGCCTGCCGCGATGCCGTGGACGGAATCGAGCCAGAGCGCGTCGACGAACGCGCCCTGGGCATCGAAGCGGAGAATCCGGCTGTTGCAGGTGTCGGAGAGAAGGAGCTCGTTTCCCACCGCGGCGAAGAACCCCGGGTAGCAGATGGTCGCTTCATCGTAGACGCCGTTGAGATCCATGACGCCCTGCTGTCCCCACGAGGTGTCCACCTGGCCCGACGACAGGAAGCGGTGGACTCCGGGCGCGACCCCGAACGGCGCGAGCACATAGACGCGATCAGAGGCGTCCACGGTCACGCCCATGGCGCTTCCGACGGTCGCGATGTTGAACGGGGCGGAGGCGGTGCCGTACGTGTCGTAGCGCTGCACGGTGTAGTCGTCCCAGAGCACATACACCCGGCCCGCGCCGTCGATCTCGGCGTCCCACGGATAGCCGCTGGTGTGCACCGGGTTCGGCAGTGTGAGCGCCCAGGCGCCGGTGGGCTGCACCCGGTTGCGCGCGGTGAAGGAGACGGTCTGGCTCGTGCTGTAGCCGCCCTGGAGAGTGACCTCGAAGGTGGCCGAGTGAGTTCCATCTGCGAGCGGGAGGGTGCTGAAGGTCAGGATGTTGCCATCGGTCCACGCGCCGCTGTCGAGACGCGCGCGATGGCCCTGGACGGCGAGATCCGTCATGAACCCTCCCGACCAGGTGAGGATGCCGGACACGGGCTTGCTCAGATCGTCGTGGCTCGGAACGAACTGGGGCGCGAGCCGGTATTTGTAATTCTGCCCGTTGTTGTTGTCCCAGTACTCGTTCCCGCCGACCCGATAGCGCACCGCGAACTGCACTTCTTCAGGCAGCGAGGCGTTCCCCAGCGAGGGCGTGGTGAACGTCCAGTCATGTCCCGAGACGAAGGTGGCCTGCGCCTCGTTCGAGTTCTGCCAACCGTCGGTGGAGTACCGGACCGCGACGTCCCTGGCGCCGTCCAGGTTGTACGCGCGAATCGTTCCGCTGACCTGCGCGCCCGTGCCGGCGAGGTATTCCACCTTCGAGTGGACCAGCGTCACCGGCCGGTGGGGCAGCACCGACTTGTAGATGGCGTGGTTGTTGTGCGGATCCCAGGAGGTGGTCCCGTTCATCTCCGCAAAGGCCGCGAACTCGATCTCGGCGGGACGGACCACGCCTTCGCCGATCGTGACGTCGATCCCCCAGCGCTCGAACCCGTCCGGCAGCGTCTCCTCGTACTTCGCGTACGCAACCTTTGCCGAAGCCCACCCGTTATCGGTCCAGCGAATCCCGATCTGTTTGTTGAACGCGTCGTTGCGGACGCGCAGGTCGACCCAGAAGTGGTAGCGCGAGTAGCAGTGGCCGCTGCACGCGAGGATCTGTGACCAGTGCCCCGAGTCGAGCACCGTGACCGCGTCGTTTCCGAGCGTCGCCTCGGTGGCGCCGAGGACATCTTGTTCCTCCGCTGGGCCACAGCCCGAGAAGACCGTGACGAGCGCAGTGAAGACGACGAGCAACGTATGGTGGGCGTGCATGCTCCCCCTCCAGAGACAAAGAAAGGGGCCCAGCTAGCAGAACCGTCCGCGCCGCGTCACGACGGAACACGGCGCTGACGTCAGAAGCGTTCCCAGCCGTACCACGTCGTCGACGGCTCGATGCACGCGCAGAGGTAGATGCCGAGCCCGACATCGCCGGTCCACAGCGAGAACCAGCCTCGTCCGAACTCCGCGTGAATGCGCTCCCATTGCCGGATCGCGTGCATGGCGAAGGCGCGTGCGCGCTCGAGCCAGACCGGATCGGAGGTGCGCTCCCAGATCTTCAGCAGGGAGAACCCGTTCCCGGCGGTGCCGTGACACAGCATGTGGCCCTTGCGCAGCGGGCCTGCGTTCCAGACGAGCTCCGCTCCTCGAACCAGCAAGGCGTCGAGCTCGTAGCTCAGGCCGGCAGGGACGCGGTTGAGTGCGGTCACGACGCCGGGGGCACCGTGGCACCACTGCACCAGCTCAGGATCTTCTCCGATGATTGCGGGCCAGTTCGTGCCGTCGGGGCCGTCCACCGCAGTCGTGATTGCGAGCTCGACCGTCCGCGCCAGGAGCTCTTCGCGATCCACCGTGTTCGGCCAGCGCTCGGCTGCCGACCAGAGCGCATGGAGGTTGCCGACGGCTCCGTGCGCGGCGCCGAGATACCGCAGCCGACTTCCGTAGAGATCCTGAACCCAGGTGTACGGGCCCGAGCCGGGGCGATTCCACGCGTCCCAAAGCAATCGGATCTGCCGCCGGCCGGCCTCGGCGAAGCGGTCGTCCCGCGTGACCTCGTGCATCCAGACCGCGGCCATGAGCGTGCCGGCGAGGCCCCACATGAGCTCGTGCTCGATCGAATTATCGTTGTCCTGGATCGAGCGCAGGACGCGCACCGCGTTCTCCTCGTTGGGGCGCTCCCGATGGCCCGCCAGCTCCCGGCCCGTTCTGCCGATGAGCAGCGAGGGATGCTGCTCCGCCGATCCTGCGGCGTACTGGATGGCTGTGGCGATCTCGCCGAGCGGCACACGCGCGCAGCGCCCGGTCCACTCGTAGATCCGGCGAAGCCCGGTAACGACGCCCGCGGTGCCGAAGTACTGACTCGCGGACCGGCCCATGGCGTCGCGCGGGTGGGGCGGCCAGCCCTCGCTCCATGAAGCTTCGAGGTCATCCATGATCCGGGAGAGCGCATCGCGCGCGCGATCGGACGACCAGTCCGGCGCGTCGAGTGTTTCGTGTCGGTGGGGGTTCCAGTTCAATCGAGCACCGGCCGGGCGCGGTCGTACTGGACAGGCCAGGGGATCGACTCTCCGAGTGCATGTGCGGCGTGCAGCGGCCAGTACGGATCCCGCAGCATCTCGCGCGCCAGGAACGCGGCATCGGCATCGCCGCCGGCGAGGTACGCCTCGACCTGCTTCGCATCGGTGAGCATGCCCACCGCGGCGGTCGCGATCTCCGCGCCGTGTCGCACCGCTCGAGCGAACGGTACCTGGTAACCGGGTCCCACCGGGATCGTCGCGTTCGGTACCACCCCTCCGGTCGACACGTCGAGGAGATCGACCCCGAGCGGTTTGAGCCGGCGCGCGAGCTCGACGGAGCTCTCGACGTCCCATCCGCCGTCGACCCAGTCCGTGGCGGAGATGCGGACGAACAGGGGCTTCTCTTCCGGCCAGACCTGCCGCACCGCGCGGGTGACCTCGAGCGTCAGTCGGATGCGACGTTCGAACGATCCACCCCATCCATCCGTGCGCTGGTTCGAGAGGTGCGAGAGGAACTGGTGCAGCAGATACCCGTGCGCCGCGTGGAGCTCTATCACGTCGAATTCGGCGTCCACGGCGCGCTTCGTCGCCGCCGCGAAGTCCTCGATGACCTTCCGGAGGTCGGCGTCGGTCATCTCTCGCGGGGAGGGCAGGTCGCCGAACGCAACCGGCGAGGGGCCCACGGTGACCCATCCCCCTTCTTCGGGCGGAACGTACCCCCGTTCTTTCCAGGGAGGCCGAGTGGAGGCTTTCCGTCCGGCGTGCGCAAGCTGAACGCCGATCGCTGCGCCGTGGTCCCGGGCGAAGCGGGTGACGCGCGACCAGGCGTCCAAATGAGCGTCGTTCCAAAGGCCCGTGTCGCTGGGGGAGATCCGACCCTCCGGTGACACCGACGTGGCCTCCGCGACGATCAAGCCCGCACCACCGATGGCTCGCGAGCCCAGGTGAACGAAGTGCCAGTCGTTGGGAAGGCCGTCTCGCGCGCTGTACTGGCACATCGGCGATACCCACGCGCGGTTCCTGAACGTGACGGCCCGGAGGGAGAGGGGTTGGAAGAGATGACTCATGCCTGCTCACTGGCCCGTGGAGCGCATCGATGCACTTTGGCCACAACATGCTCATTGGGTTCGGATGGAGCGCCTGTTGCGCCACGTCCGGAATCTGTTCCGGTTCCAACCGGGGAAGCCTGCCCTCGCGGCGGGGCTCCGGGCGGCAACGGCCGTCACCGTCCCGTTCCTGATCGCCCTGCTGCTCGAGGTCCCGGACGCTGGCTGGACCGGGCTCACCGGGCTGCTGGTTACGCTGGCGGATCGCGGCGGTTCGTACGGTTCGCGCGCGAGAGCGATGGGCGCCACGGCCGTGCTGGGGGCGCTGGTCGGAGCGCTGGCCGTGCCCGCCGGCGGAGGGCTGTGGCTGGATGCTGCGCTGCTGTTGGCCGGGGTCTGCGCCGCGAGTCTCGCCCGCTGCTACGGCGAGACCGCAGGATCCATCGGCGAGAAGCTCGCGGTGATCTTCGTCGCCTCCCTGGGGGCCCATGCTGTCGGGATCGACGCCGCGGTGTCGCGTGGAGGCGCCCTCCTGTTCGGCGGTGCCTGGGCCATGTTGCAGGGGCTGGTGCTCTGGCCACTGCACCCGTATCGCCCGGTGCGTCGCGCGGTGTCCGATCTCTACTCCGGATTGGCAGACGCCACGCGTGACGTGGCCACACTCACCCGGGAAGGCGCTGGCCTGTACGCCTGGACGGATTGGTCGAACAGACACTTCACCCTCCGCGTGAAGATCGACGCCGCCCGGGCGACCCTGGCCGAGACCCGGATTGGCCGGTCCCAGGAGTCCGTGCGCGGGGAGCACCTGCTCGTGCTGATCGAGATCAGCGAGCTGATGGTCGCGAACCTCCTCGCCCTGGGGCAGGGGATGGAGATCGCGCCGGACGAGAAGGTCGCGAAGGCCTGCAACGATTTCGAGGTCCTGTTCCGCCGGGTGTCGCTCCTCGCGCGCGATCCCGACAAGCGCGTCCCGAAGGCCCTGTTGTTGCCCGAGCGTGAGCTTCTTCACGGACTTCCGGCCTCAGTCTCGGAGTGGGTGCTCCGCACGCGGGAGCACGCGCTCGCCGCGGAGAGGACGGCCCGGGCGATGCACCGTCGCCGACCGGTGTCCTGGGACGGTCGGCAGAATCTCGCACCGCGCGCGCATGGGGTGCGACGTTCACTGCTCGCACCGCTGCGGGACAATGTGGGGGCAGACTCGCTCGTGTTGCGCCACTCGCTCCGCGCAGCCATCGTCTCGACGCTGGCGCTGGTCATCGCGAGGGGACTGAAGCTCGAGGGGCAGGAGTCCTGGATCGTGCTTGCCGCGCTCGGCATCCTCCAGCCCTACTCTGCGAGCACCGAGGAGCGGGCGCTGCAACGGGTGCTCGGCACACTGCTTGGTGCGTCCCTCGCCGCAGTGATCGCGACGAATGTGGACTCCGCCCTGTTGCTGTTGCTGGTGATCGGAATCCTCACAGCCACGTCCGTCTCACTGTTGCCGCTCAACTTCGGCGTCTTCCAGGTGCTCCTCACGCCGGACTTCCTGCTGCTGGCGACGTTGAGCGTCGGCAACTGGGCCGTCGCGGAGACCCGGATGCTGGGCGTCTTGATCGCGTGCGCGTTGTCCCTGTCCGGTGCGTGGCTGCTCTGGCCCAGTCCCGAACGCAGGCGGTTCCCGGAGGCGGCGGCAGCCGTGCTGCGCGCAGATGGGAACTACCTGCGCCAGGTCGTGGAGCGCCGCAGCGCCATGGAGCCCGAGGTCCTGGGCGCCCGGCGCGAACTGGGGCTCGCGCTGATAGAGGCGGAGGCCTCTTTCCAGCGGCTCATGGCGGAGTATCGCGGACCGGCGCAAGGACTCGAACCGGCGATGGCCCTGCTCACCTATTCACGACGACTCGCTGCGTGCGTGACCGCGCTGGGCGCGAAACATCCCGTGGCACATTCCGCCGAGGTCCTGGAGGAGGTCGCGCACCAGGCGGGTGGGGCGCTCGAGAAGCTGGCCGACTCGCTTCGGGACGGTCAGCACCCACCCCCGATTCCAGCCCTGCCCGCGCGCCGAGCGACCGACGATCCCGTCTCGGGCGAGCTGCTCGAGCGCGTACCTCGCCAGGTCGCGATCCTCCACGGCGCGGTGGCGAAGCTCAGCACCGAGGTGGCGTTGCGCTGAGCAGCCGCCCTCCGCCCTCCGCCCTCCGCGCTACTCGACGCGGAAGACGCCCTTGAGATCCTCGGTCTGGCTGATCGGCTGGCCGCCATTGGCGATGGCCACCGCGCGCCACTGGTAGATCTGCCCGGATTGGAGGGCGGGCCCGCCGTAGTCGAGGCTCACGTTCCCGGAGCTGCCGAGCGACAGGTCGACCGCGCTCCAGACCTCGTTGCCGAACGTGTCGAACACGTAGACGTTGTAGGCCTGCGTCTGCGGGTACTTCACCCAGGTGAACGTCGGGATCGCGCTCGTGGCCTCCAGGGTGTCGCCGGCGCCCGGAGAGACGATCTCGACTGCATCGGTGATCTTGAAGGTCGCCTCGCGGTTCGCAGCACCGTTGGAGACGGTGACGCGCTGGAGCTCGGTGCCCGAAGTGTTGGTGTTGGGGTCACGCACCAGCCCGTCGCTCTCGAAGGCCGCGAGCACGACGTAGTCGCCGTCTGGAACGCCCTCGATGGTGAAGTCGCCCACGATGTTCGGCGACGTGCCCGGCGCCGGCGTGCGCAGGCCCGGCGGCACCTCGCCGCGCGCGAGGTTCTCGTTGAACGTGCTCGCCACGACGAGCACCACGCTGGTCGCACCGGTCGCGGAGACGACCTGCACGCTGCCGTCGATCTTCCCAACGGGCGTGGTGTCCCGGGCAAGCTCGACGCCCGTGACGTCCGTGCCCGCCTCGACCGTGAGCTCCGCCGGCGTGTAGTTCACGCCCTGGCTGAAGCCGCGGACCGTCCACGCGCCTGGCGGTACGTTGAACACGATGAACTCACCGGATGCGTCGGCGATGGCCGAGTTTCCGGTCTGACCCGCCGCTTCGGCGACGACCAGCACGCTCCGCTGGTGTCCGGCGACTGCACCGTGCCGGCGATCGAGGGGAACCCGCGCTGATCCTCGGGGAGCATCACGAGGCCGAGGTCGGTGGGACCACCCGACACGATCCAGGGCTTCGACGACTCCTCCGCCGCCGCAGCGCCCGTGTCGATCGGCAGCGCGACCCGGAGCCCCGAGGGGAACGTCTGGAAATCCTGTGCGGACGCGCGCAGCGTGACCTTGCGGCCGACCGGCGTACCCGTCTCGTCCTTCCGCTCGCTCGGGATGCGGAGCGTGTAGGTGCCGTCCGCCGCCGTCACCGCGACCCCGCCCACCGACGAGCCGTTCACGTCGAGCGCGGAGACGCGCGCGTCGGCGACGCCATCGCTGGACGCGAGATCGAAGACCTTCCCGCGGACCTCGACGGGGGCGAAGCAGGCCGGCTTCTCCTTGCCCTGGATGACTTCGCACACCTGGTCGCCGGGGCAGCTGTTGGGATCATCGATACGGCACTCGTTGCTGCCACAGCCCCACATCAGCGCCGCGACTGCCACCGAGGACGACAAGATGATTCGTTTCACGTGTGAGTTACTCCTGGATGAGGACGGGGCCCTTGAGTGCAATGGCACTGCCATCAGGCGTTCGAGACGCGACTCGTGGAAGTTCGCGCGCTTCGCGTGACCCGACATCGTGCACCGAAGTAGGCCTCCACCTGGAACGACATGACGAACGTGTCACGGGCGCGGCGTCGATGTCCGATCCGTCGGGATCCGACGCATTTCAGTCGAGTCGTCGAGTTGCCGGGGCACGGAATCAGGCGAGCCGTGATGGCTGAACTACGCGGCCTCGAGTCGAACGCCCGTGTCGCCCCAGTCCGCAATCTCCCATCGTCGCTGCTTCGCGATCCGACGCAGTCGCCGATCCGGGTGCACGGCCACCGGGCGCCCCACCGCCTCCATCATCGGGAGGTCAGAGGCGGAGTCCGTGTAGAAGCTGCACGAGGACAGTGGGACGCCCTGACTCTCCGCGTACGCCCGCCCCAGGGTGAGCTTTCCCGGACCGAAGCAGAGCGGGCCGAGCGGCCGGCCCGTGTAGCGGCCCTGCGCGTCCGTCTCGAAGCGGCTGCAGAGGATGTGATCCATCCCGAGCGCTTCCTGTACGATCTCCGCGACGTAGTTCGATGAGGTGGTGAGCAGCACCAGCGCGTCACCGTCCGCCCGATGTCTCTCCACGATGCCGCGCGCGAGAGGGCGGAACTGGTGACGGACCTCCCGCTCGTAGAAGGCACGCGTGCGCTGAACGACGTCCGACTCGCGGATGCCCTCGAGCTGGGCAATCGTGGTCAGCAGCGATTGCTCCAGCCGCGAGAACCCCAGGTGATACAGCGACAGCCACGTGAAGGCCTGCAGCGCCTGGTTCCAGTTGATGTAGCCGCGCTTGAACTCGGAGCGGAACCACAGCGAGCCCGAGTTCACCGAGAGCAGCGTCTTGTCGAGGTCGAAGAACGCGATGGACACCGGATGTCCTCTAACGGGCCGGCGCGCAGGAAGCCACCGCGGAGCGCGGTGGCCAGGCGAGCGAGCGGCTCCTAACCGTGCTGCGTGCCCGACTCGCTCCCCCGTCGGATCCCGAGCGCCTTCATCTTCTTGTAGAAGTGCCCGCGCTCCAGATCGAGCAGGCGTGCGGCCTCGGTGACGTTGTCGCGGGTGTGGGCGAGCGCGAAGAGGATGATCTCCCGCTCGGCGTCTTCGACCTGGTCGCGGAACGCGCGTTCGGCGCTCGGGCGGAAACCGCCTGGGGAGGCGGCATCCGGGATGGGCAGCGCGTTGAGCGGCCGGAGTGGCAGCACCGGCGCCGCAGCGGCGGGGGAGGGC
>JBAWAM010000483.1:0-5831 GCA_049589315.1 Myxococcaceae bacterium | reverse complement strand
GCAGACGCCCCTTCACGCTGCGGTCCGAAGCGCCCTCCCGGGCCTCTGGCGCGCGTCGGCTTCGCGCGGTGGGCTCCCTTCGACGTTGGACGTGGTGCTAGCCGAGTGAGCGCCCCGCCTACCGACGGCGATGCTGGCGACATGCCGCTCGAGGTGAAACGGCGCGACGAACAACCGGGCTGTCGTGCCGCTGGCAGTTGACGGTGGCGGATGGATACAGATCATCGCCTAGGCGATGGGTTCACCGAGGCACGCCAAGTGTGCAGCCTGCGAGGTAGCCTGGGTCGCCCCTTCGCGTGCGCTCTCAGTGGACGTGCCGTTGAGCGCAGTGGATGCCTGGTTTACTCGTGGTGAGCGTCCCGCTGTTCCAGATCCTGGTCTTCCCCTGGCTCTGGAAGTTCATCAACGGTCGCACGGCTTCCGCTCGTGCTCTTGCCCACTCACGCCGACGGGTTTGGCGGACTCCGGTTTCTTGTCGTGGCTCAGGCCAGCTTGGGAATCGTCGTCTTCGCGCTCTGTCCAACTCCGAGGCGAAAGGTAACTGAACCATGTGGGACGATCTTCAACGAATGCTGACCGGGCCCGGTCACCTCCGCTTCGTGGTCCAACCACTGCTGGCCATCCTGTTCGGGCTCCGGGACGCGAAGGCCGATCTCGCCGCGGGGCGTCCGCCGTTCGTTCTCTCGTTGTTCCGCTCGAAGAGCCGCAAGGCAATGGCCTGCCAGGCGCTCGAGCAGATTGCAATCCCGCTGGCGATCGCCGTCGGGCTGGACCTGACCTTTCAGTACGTCATTCTCCAGCGAGCGTACCTATGGTCGGCGCTGATCGTCGGAGCCTTCCTGATCGCGCTTCCCTACTCCCTCGCACGAGGGCTCGGAAATCGCGCCTTCCGTCGGATGCGCGCTCGACACGCCTGAGTTACCCCGGAGTGCAGGATGACTGCTCAGCTTCGGCGGCCCACATTCGCCCAGGCGATCTGTGCCAGGCAAGAAAAGGGGCGCGGGCATGCGGAGTGCGCGAATCTGGCGGGCGCTGGCGACGACTTGCGCGTTGGCGGTTGTGACCAGTATCACCGCACCGGCTCGCGCCGATGAGTGCCCCGAAGGGCCCGCTCCTGACGAGGGCGTGCGTACGCTCCACGGCCACACCTTCCCCTTTCCGCTGCTTCAGGATTCGCCCTGGGTGGGGACCTGGTTCACGAGCCGTCTGGGGATCTCCACCCTGGAGGTCAACGACGTCCCGCTGGGCCTCCTGGGACGGCGGGACTTCTCGATGTTCGGGCTCCAGCAGTCGTTCGAACAAAGTGTTGGGCTGACCGATTGGTTGGGCGTCTCGCTCCTTGGCCAGGGTCGGGCCAACGCCGGATTGAACAGCACCACACTGATCCTGCGCACGGGCGAGGCGGATGTGCGCCTGGTCCTGTCGCCCGTCGTGCGCGTGTGGAGGAACGCCGAACGCGGTACGCAGGTTTCGGTCCACCTCACCGGTGCCCTCGCCAACGTGCGCCGTCTTTCGTTGCTCCAACTCCTGGACCGACTCGCGCAAGTGCCGGTTGCCACCGTCGAGTCCCTCCTGGACGGGAATCTGCGATCGTTGCTGCTCGTCCCCGGCACCGAGAGAGCGCTGGGCGGCAGCATCAACGCCGCACAGGCACTGGGGCCCCTGTTCGGGCTTCAAGGCGGCTTGAGCGCGAGCCACACCTGGCGCACGGACAAACCGTTCGACCCCGTGGTGAATGCGCGCGTGGAGCGCTCGCTCGACTCGCTTCGCTTCGACGGCGACCTCGCCTTCTCCGCGAATTTCATGCACTGGGGCGTGCCGGTGGGTGTGCTCCTCGAGTACCAGACCGCGTGGCAGGAGTTGAGCGGTTCGGGCGTCACCGAGCAGGGAGGGTGGGAACAGTCCGCTGCGGTGGGACTGCACTACACGGGTCGCCGCAACCTGGAGCTCGGCGTCATCGCGAGCCGGCTCTTCTACGGGCGGCGACTGACCGGAACGAACGCGATCGGGGCCCCGGCGGAGTCCGACCCCCAAACCGGGAACGGACTGCAACTGAACCTGCGCTACATCTGGTGAGCGCCCATTCGAATGCGACGGTCCGAAACGAACGACTCGAGCACGACTTGCGCTCTGGATTGGCAGGTCGTTTGCCCTCATGGGAACTCGGGCGGCGCTTTTCGAATGGTGCGCTGGAGGTCCTTCATTGCCCCCTGCCCCACCGTGGCGGTGCGCATCTCGGGACGGTCGAGGTCGGCGATCAGCGAGAGCAGTGCGGCAAGCACCAGGATGAACGGAAGACTCGCAACGAGGTTGCGCGAGCCCGTCTGTCCGGTGCTGAGGCCCAGCACTCCCATGGCCAGGGCGGCCGCACCGAACAGGGTGACGAGGAAAGTGGAGGGAAGCCGGTCGCGCACCGCGACCGACAGCCTCTCCTCGTGCAGGTCGATGACCTCGTTGAGAGCGTTGATGTAGGTGCCGAGCGGAATCGAGTTGGGTGCCTCGTCGGCTGCCCGCGACGCCAGTGACCAGAGCCTGGCATGCACCCTCTCCGACTCCTGCAGGAGCCTCGGGAAGCTCTCGGCGTCGGGCTGCTGCAGCCGCAGGTCAACATACTGGCGCAAGAGCTCCTTCGAGAGGGCGTCCTCACCAGGAGGGAGGAAGTTGCTCCTCAGGTAGGCGGTCCCGATGGCGTTCGCCTCGCGGATGACCAGCGCCCTGCGGGCGGAGAAGCGCGCCTCGACGATGGAGAAGCTGAAGCCGAGCACGAAGCCGAGCACCCCCAACAGCGCGGCCAGGACGGAGCCAACCTGCGACCTCTGCTCGGAGGAGAGCTTCATCCTCTTGACGTGGGAGAGCCGGAAGCCGCCTTCGAACGCGAGCAGCAGCGCGAGGACGATCAGCAGGTATGCCGCCCAGGCGCTCATCAGAAGAAGATGTCGGCAGCCAGCGAGAGGGTGGTCCCGGTCTGCCCTCCCGAGTAGTAGCCGAACACGCTGCTCACGGCCGACCGGTCGACGTGAATGAGGTGGCCGTTGAGCCTGAAGTTCCGGGTCTCGAAGGGATAGACGTTGACCCCCCCCAGCACCTCACGGGCGTCATTCAACTCGCCGAGGACGAAGGAGGTCCCGACGTAGAGGCCCAGATACTGGGGCAGAACCATGTAACCCAGCTGTACGTAGAACCCCTGGTCCACCAGTTGCGAGAAGGGAATCGGCCCGTCGGACTCGAAGCTGGAGAGCCAGCGTCGGTAGTACTCCCCTTGCAGGTGGAAGCCCCTCCACTTCACCCCGGCGTCGACTGCCAGCATGTCGAATAAGGTGTTGGTCACCGTCACGCCCGGCGCCAGGGCACCCTGCTCGAAGAGGAGCAGGCTATCGGTGAGCCGGACCTGCGTGTTGTCCGGCGCATTCGCGCTCGGCTGGCTGAAGCGGTTCTCACTACTGTGAGTGAACGACGCACCGAAGCGGGTGGCGGGCGCCGGGTGCATCTCATAGTCGCCGAAGCCGCCGCGGGGACCGAACTCACCGGTGGTCGGCAGCACCGCGATGCTGGCACTGACGGCGAGCGAGCGGGTCAGCTTGGCGGCGTTGATGCCGAGCTGGCTGAGGTTGTTGCCCACCATGGCGGAATACTGAAAGCGGGGGAATGGCTTGCCCGTCGCCATGACGCCGCCGGTGAACCCGGGCCGGAAGAACTCGTCGGCCATCATGCGGTCCGTGGCGAAGAAGTAGGGAAAGACCATCTGCATCGACCGGGTGCCGGGGAGGCCGATGTAGCCTACGAAGAGGTTGAAGGCGTCGCTGAACAGGTAGCCGATGGACCCTGCAATGGCGACCTGGGCGGTGGAGTTGGTCGTCCAGAAGATGGCCGTGTAGCGGAGCTTCGGTGAGTACACGAACCCGTGTACGAACATCATCAGGCGGTGAAGCTGGATGTCGTTGCGGGTGTTGATGTCGTGCTCACGGCCGAGGTGATCGACGTAGTTCTGGTCGACTGGGAGCTGGTTGAGGTAGCGGGCCAGGAGGTACAGGCTGATGTTCAGCTCGCCGAACTCGGTCTTCGCCAGTTGGAAGCCTCTGCCCGGTGTGAATGCACCTGGAGTGAGGACCGGATACTGCTTCTCGGCGCCGTCGCCCTGCGCGGGCTGCTCCGGCTTCGCCTGTTCCTGTTTCTGCTCCTCTTCCTGCGACGGCGTCGGTGCATTCTCCTCTCCCTCCTGTGTCCGGGCGGAGGCGTCCAGCGCCAGCCCCAGCAGGAGGAGGACCGTCACCCCGTAAAGGCGTCCCTGGCTCGACATTGATTCGGTCTCGCCCTACCGGCGATTGGGAGGGACGGAGCCCGGCTGACCGCTCTTGCCTGCCCCTCCCGTTGCCGGTGCCTTGACCGGCGTGGAGGCGAACAGGTTGGCGTGGAGCTTGTTGACCACGAGCTCGATTGCGCGCTGGGCGCGGACGCTGTTGCCTGCCTCGTCCAGCGGTGGCGAGAACGCGGCAATCCCGAATTTGCCGGGGACAACCGCCACGATGCCACCGCCCACCCCGCTCTTGGCCGGTGCGCCGACGTCGGTGAGCCACTCGCCGCTCGTCTCGTACAAACCGTTGGTTGCCATCTGCGCGACCACGCGCTGTGCCGTCTCGGGGCTCACCACCTGCTGCCCATCGGCCGGGTTGACCCCACCGTTGGCGAGGGTCGCACCCATCATCGCCAGGTCGACGGTGTTGACGTTCACCGAGCTCTGCCGGGTGTAGGCGTCGAGTGAGCCCTCCGGGTCAGACCCCAGCACCTCGTAGGCCTCGAGCAGTCGGGTGATGGATTGGTTCCGGGTATTGGTGTCGGTCTCGGACTTGTAGACCTCGGGGTCCAACTGGAGGTCGCGCCCGGCGAAGCGATCCAGGTTTCCGTCGATCTTCTTCCAGCGTTCCTCCGGAGACGCTGCCGCGACCTGGCTGACCGTGGCGATGGCGCCTGCGTTCACCATGGGGTTTCCCGCCGCCTGCTGCTCCTTGTTCATCTCCACCGCCACGATGGAGTTGAAGGCCTGACCGGTGGCGTTCAGCCCAATCTTGTCCTCCACGAACTTCGGCCCCTTCTCCTCCAGGACCAGCGCCAGCGTGAACGGCTTGGCCACCGACTGGATGGAGTACTCCGTCTTCGCGTCCCCGACCTGGAACACCCGCCCATCCACGGTGACCAGGGCAATCCCGAAGAGATTCGGATTCACCTTGGCGAGGATGGGGATGTAGTCCGCATTCTTGCCCTCGCGGAGCTTCCGGAACTGCGCGTGCGCCTCCTTGAGCGCTGCTTGAATCTCTGCATCCGAGGGGAGCGCGCGGGGAGCCTCCGCAGCTGGCGCTTCCTGCCGCATGGGCTTCGACGGCTGCTGGGCGGCAGCGCCAGCCCCAGCGCCGAGGATGCTCACCAGTACGACTGCGCCCAACGCGTTCCGAATCCGATTCGTGACATAGCGCATGTGACCTCCTGAGGACCGAGGAGCCAAGGTAGGGGGCCGTTGGAGGACTGACAGGTGGCTGCGGGCCGCGAGGAAGTGTCGAGTCTGTCGGTCCTGTCTTCGACGTGAAGCTCGCCCGCGGCCTGCGTCGGAGTGGCACGCGCCCATCTCCATTCAAAAGTTGCGATCCAAAGGTTGTGGGCTCGACCGGGGGGGGCGATGGGACGGAATACGTGGAGCGCGGCCAAGGCACTCGGAGTGCTCTGCGGATTGTTGGCAGCCGCAGCGCATGCGCAGGAGGAGCAGGAGCCGTCCGGACCGCGCCTGGAGGTCTTCGGCTTTGCGATGACCGACCTGGGCTACAACTTCGGCACCATCAACC
>JBAWAM010000482.1:0-3384 GCA_049589315.1 Myxococcaceae bacterium | reverse complement strand
GACCTGATCGCTGAGCGCCCGGAACAGGGGACGCGCCGAACGGGCCGCGGCGATGGCGTCCTCGAGGGTGACCGGCGGAGGCGGTTCGGCGTCGTGGTCGAACGCGGCCGGCGTCTCGGCCACGAGCGGCGTCAAGCCGTCCCGCGCCAGCCACGCCGACAGCTTCGTCTGTGCATCCACGATCCGCGCCCGCTGTCGGACGACTTCGAGGCGGTCGTTGCCCAGGTTCACCTCGGCCGCGAACGAATCGCCCTTCTGGCTGCGCCCCGCTTCGAACAGCGCCCGGGCGCGCTCGAGCTGCTGCTCACTGCGCTTCACGCTGGTCTCGAGCACCTCGAGCGTCTTCTGCGCCCGGAACAGCTCGTAGAAGCGGCGGGTCCCCTCGAGCACCGAGGAGAGGCGCTGCTCCTCGGTCTTCCCCTCCGCCGCCTTCGCGCTCGAGTCCGCCTGGGCGATCTGGTTCCACCACTTGCCGCCGTCGTACAGGAGCTGGCTGACCGTGACGTCCAGGTCGAACGTCCCCCGGAGCGTCTCGACGTTGGCGAAGCTGGGGTCGAGCGCGAACTGCGAGGTGTTCCGGCCGTAGGTGCCCAGTCCACCGGTGCCGGCGGAGAGCTGGGGATAGATCGAGGACTGGGCGATCCGGATCTGCTCCGCCGCGCGCGCCTGCTCCAACTCGGCATTGAGCACGGTGACGTTGTTCCGGCTCTCTTCCCGGACCTGCTCCAGGGTGATCGCCCTGGGCGCGGCGGCCAGCACCACCGCGGCACATAGTTCGAGGATCATGGGACGCCCCCTCCCATCGCCGGCAGCCCGACGAGAAACACGCCCGCCCACGCGGCATACAGGACGAGCGCGAAGATCAAGGACTTCGACCGCGGCATCCCCGTCGCCACGGAGTACCCGAGGCCCAGCAGCGCCGTACTCCAAAGGGTGAAGACGTCGACCACGGACGCCAGCCGCGACATCTCCGGCGAGAGCCCTTCGAGGGCCTGTCCCAGGTGTGAAGGGATCAGGTTCCCGACCTGCCCATCGGTCACCACTTCGCTCGACAGCGCGACGACTCCGGAGAGGACGTTGTAGAGCGCCAGCGGCAGCAGCGCGGTCGTCGTCGCCGAGAACGACGCGACGAAGGTGATCGACCGGCCGATCAACCATCCGGAGATCTTCACTGCGAGCGCGATCATCAGCGCGAAGAAGGGAATCGCGAAGAGGCCCTTGGCGACCCCGCCCACCAGGGCGACGCGGCCTGCGGTGGTGATCTTCGAGGCCAGCTCCTGCTCGGTCATTCCGGCGAGCTGACCGGACAGGGTCAGCCCACGGATGACCGAGGCGCTCGCGTCCCAGCGGAGCGCGAAGGCGACTCCCGAGAACGCCACCGCGCTCATAAGGATCAGCAGCGGGACCAGCCAGCGGCGGCGTTCGACTGCATCGGGGATGGCTTCGCCTGGGTCGAACAGCGCTCGGGCGGGTTGAAGGACGGAGTACATGTCTGTGTCGGCTCTGTACGAGCGACCCGGCAGGTGATTGCACGGGGCTCGGCGGAGCGTTGCTTCTACCTCAACCGGATACCGGCCGCATGCCCCCGCCATCGGCGTGCCGATGGGCCTCAGCGTGCTCGACCAGGGAAAGGGGCTACTTCGGAAACAGTCGCACCAGATCCGTCAACCCGGCGAGCACCATCGTCGCCGTGATGCTCCACGCGGCCAGGCCGACGCCGAACCCGATGAGCATGGGGTCTACGCGCATGGGCCGGGGCGAGGTGGCGGTGAGGCCCATCGGACGCGAGGGGGCAACCTCCGGGCAGCACATTTCAACGTTCATGACTTCCTCCTCAGGAAGGTCCTCGTGACGCGCCCATGAATGCGCTGCTCCCCTCGTCCGTGGAACGAGACCTCCACGAAGAGGGGTCATTCCGATCGGGAATGACGGCCGTGTGGCAGACTCGGGCCGATGGATCGGTTCGAGCTCATGCGCGACTTCCTGCGTATCGTCGATACAGGCAGCCTCTCTGCTGCAGCGCGGGCGCTGAAGACGACTCAGCCGACCTTGAGCAAGCGCCTGCAGCACCTCGAGGAGGTCACCGGTGCGCGCCTGCTCCAGCGCAACACCCAGGGGATCCGCCTGACCGAAGCGGGCGAGCGATACTACGAGGCGTGCAGGCGGATACTCTCGGAGATGGACCAGCTCGAGTCGGAGCTGACCGGAATCCGGCGCGGGCTGCGGGGAAGTCTGCGGCTCAATCTTCCGGTCGCGCTGGGTGAACGCCACCTCACCCGGATCGCGCTGGGGTTCCAGGAACAGCACCCCGAGCTCCGCCTGGACCTCTCATTGACTGATCGGGTCGTCGATCTCGTGGAGGAGGGCGTCGATGTCGCGGTGCGGGTGGGCGGCGTCGCCAACCCCGCCGTCGTCGCACGCAGGCTCGGTGCGTATGCGTTCTGCCTCGTCGCCTCACCCGAATACCTGAAGCGCTACGGAACGCCGCGCACGGCTCGAGAGCTCTCGAACCACAATTTCCTGAGCTACGGCGGCGACGACGTAGAGCATCTGGAGACTCCTGAGGGTCCGAAGACGATTCCGGTCCGTCGCAACCTCGCGCTCGACAACTCCCTCGCGCTCAGTACGGCGCTGGTCTCGGGCCGCGGAATCGGGCGGATCGCGCGCTGGGTGGTGGAGGACGAAATCCAGGCAGGACGGCTGACGGTGGTCCTGCCCGGGATGGCGCCGCCACCACTTCCGGTACACGCGGTCTATCTGCCGTCGAAGTACCTGCCCGAGAAGGTGCGCGCGTTCGTCCAGCACCTCTCGGGCGAGATCGTGCAGCTCCCCGGCTGGGTACCGCCGCCCAGTGCGGCGCGGCACCAGCCCTGAGCACCCTCACGCCTCGCGCGGCCGCCCTTCGGACGACGAGCGGTCGCCTGTAGCGCGCTGTAGCGGAAAATTTTGCTGGACGGATCTGAAGGTGTAGACCTGTACGCCCCAGGCTTCGCGCGGAGACGAGATGGTCGACAGCTCTGATTTTGCTCAGGTTCTCGCCGAAGCCGACGACATCGCCCGGAGTGTCGGCCAGAAGCTCACGTCGGCCCACCTGCTGTTGGCGGCCTTCACGGTGGAGAACCGTGCCCAGTTGCTGCTCAAGGAGCGGGGGATCGACGAGGACGCGCTGTTGCAGGCGATGACCGCGGCCCCGCGCGAGCCGGACGGGCTGGTGCGCGAGCTGTGCGAGCGCTCCCGCGAGATCGCCCGGAGCTGTGGCTGCAACGAGGCGGACAGCCTGCACATGCTGATCGCCACCACCCGGGTGCGCTGCGCCGCGAACGAGCTGTTGGTCCGCGTCGGCATCGACCTGACCGGGCTGCGCAACACCGCGCTCTCGTATTA
>JBAWAM010000481.1:0-2746 GCA_049589315.1 Myxococcaceae bacterium | reverse complement strand
TGCCCGGGCCGCGCTCGAGCGCGAGGGCGGGGATGCCCGGACCGAGGCGTATCTCTTGATGGCGCTCGGGTCGATCGAGGTGCGCGACGGGAAGAGTGATGCTGCGCTGCCGTTCTTCGAGAAGGCGCTCCCGTTGCGCTTGCAGGTGTACGGGCCGGACCACCCGGATGTCGCGGCCGTGCACAACAACATCGGCGTTGCCCTGACGTCGTTGGGACGGCCCCTCGATGGCGTCCCCCATCTCGAGAAGTCGCTGGCGATCTACGAGCGCGCGCTGGGGCCCGAGCATCCGGAGACCGGGAACGCCCTGATCAACCTCGGGGTGATCGCCGATGATCTCGCCCAACTCGACAAGTCACTCGAGTACTACCATCGTGCGCTCGCCGGAGCCGAGAAGGGGCTCGGCCCCGACCACCCCAACGTGGCAGCAGCGCTCGACAACATCGCGATCACGCTGGCGAATCAGGGCAAATACGAGGAGGCCATCGCCGGATACCGCCGCGCCATCAGCATCCTCGAGGCGGCCTTCGGGCCGGACGGCGCGGAGCTCACGACCGTTCTGGGCAACCTCGGGCTCGCGCTCATCGAGACGGGGGACTGGAACGGCGCACTCGAGACGCTTCAGCGGGCGCGCGTGATTGCGGAGAAGTCCTTTGCCTCGGATCATCCAGATATGTCGACCGTCTGGCTCAATCTCGCCGAAGCCGAGCTTGGCCTGGGCCGGACAGTTGATGCCCGCGCCCATTTCGAGCTGGCGCTCGAGGTTTCCAGGAAGTCCATGGCCCCGGACCACCCCGATCTCGCGTTGGCGTACGTCGGGCTTGGATCGTGGCACCTTCATCAGAAGCACTACCGGGAAGCGCTCGTCCAACTGGAGAAGGCGAGGGACATTCAGGACAAGTCTCTCGGGGCGGACCATCCGCACACCACAGGAACCCTCACGCGAATCGGGGAGGCCCTGCTCGGACTGCACCAATCGGAACAGGCCATCCCCGAGCTCGAGCGAGCCGTCGTGCTCGGTCAGAAGCACGCCGCGATGCCGGGAGCGCTCGAGGGGGCGCGATTCATGCTCGCTCGCGCGCTCTGGGAGGACAGGAAGGATCGCGCCAGAGCGGTGGAGCTCGCGACGCAGGCGCGGGACGGGTACGCGCGCCGGGGCAAGAAGAAGGAACTCTCCAAAGTGCAGGATTGGCTCACGCGCCCAACGCGGCGGTGACGCTGAGTTGGACGGCCTCGTTCGCCCCGAAGGTGCCGTTCACCGCGCCGCGAATCTGCCTGTGCACCCATAGCCTCGCGCGGATGGCGTGGGCGCGCTCGAGGCGGTCGCCCGCGGCGATCCAGGTTGCCGTCGCGCGCGGCCTCCTCACGCCAGCTGAAGGAACCGGCCGTCCACGAGGTGATCGATGACTTCGCGTGCCGCGCTCGGATCGAGGTGCACCCTGGTTCCGAGCTGCGCCACCGCGGTGGCGACCGTCGTCGGTTGCTCGAAGATGGCCAGGGTGGTCAGGAGGATCCGGCCGTCCTCCCCCTGATCCAGCGTCGGCTCCGTGAACCTGCGCGGGCTCACCGAAGGAGCGCAGTAGATTTCCGTTCCGTCCACCGAGCGCACCACCGTCACTGCTTCCTCCCTCACCTTCTCCGGAACCCGGTGGGTGCCAAACCAATCCCCGAGCGTGAATCGAAGGGTGGAGGGAGCCGTGTTCCGTAGGCGCGTCCGACCATGGATCGCGATCCTGCGCCGCTCGGCCCTGTGCTCCCAGGCAAGGGCTTCGATCTCCTCCGACGCATGCTGCACCGCCTCTTCGAGCGCCGCGTCCTGAAAGCGCACCATCGGGACCGTCACCTCTCCCGGCTCGCGTCGCTCGAAGTAGTCGAGGAACTCCGTGAATGTTCGCGCTTCCGTGCGCATGCCGAAGCGCGCAGGGTGCTCGGTGACGAGCGCGCCCGGCTGCGCTTCGAGTCGCTGATAACCGACCACGCAGTCCAGGCTCATCACCCGGTCGACGAGGCGACGCTCCTCGGCGAGCGTGGCTGCGCTGGCGAAGGGAAGCCCCGCGATGCCGGAGATCTCGACGTTCAGGTTCGGGTGCCGGCGGCAGCTCTCGATGAGCTTGAGCAGCTCCGCGTCGGAAGCACACGGCTTGAGGAGGCCGCGGCGCATCTGCTCCTGGCGCTGCTGCTCGGAGAAGCAGCCGATGTCGAGCACCATGTGGACCTGCCCGAAGGTCCGGGCGAGCGCATCGATGAGCTCCATCCGGGCCACACCCCAGAGGAAGTACATGCAGGAGTGGCGCGAGAGATCCACGCCCGCCCAGGTGCTCGACAGAAACTCCGCCGTGCTTCCGGAGAAGTCGTAGCGGAACTGCCAGGTCCGGTTCGCGATCTCCTGGTGATCACGGCGGACACACTCCTCCGAGCGCAGAAACGGCTTCGCTCGCCCGAAGGCTGCCTTCTGGTTCCCGCGCGCGCCACCGCAATAGAGACAGTTCTCGCCGCAGCCCTTGCCCGGCGCGACCCAGCCGGAGAAGGCCTGGGCGTCCATCTTGCTGAGGAAGATGTCGTCGAAGTGGGAGTAGTGGATGTCTTCGGTGTTCCCGGCGCCCTGCACGTAGGCCAGGGGCAGCCGCCGCGGCTTTCCGTCAGGATCCCGGGTGACGCAGTTGGGTGGAGACGGATCACCCTGACAGAGCGCCAGCAGCGGGACCTCGCCGTCACCGAGGACGATGTGGTCGATGCAGTCGTAGGC
>JBAWAM010000480.1:0-3138 GCA_049589315.1 Myxococcaceae bacterium | reverse complement strand
GTGCCGGGCCAGGTACGCCTCTTCGCTGCCCGGGGCCATGGGCTCGAGCCGCCCGGCCGCGCGGGCCAGCGCCGTGTCGAGCGCGGTGGCGGGAGCGCCCAGGCGCCAGAGCGCCGTCAACACCATCGGCAGGTGGTTGGACAGGCGCAGCGCGCCAGCAGGGTAGCTGGCCGCGTAGGCGAGGCTGGCATCGAGCGCGCGGTGAAGGGCGTGGGCAGGCGTCATGGCGGCCATCATGCCTGCAGAACCGGAGCGATAGCAGCGCGGGCGGCACCGTGACCTGAAGCAGGACCTTGCATGAACTCCCCAGCGCGGTGTGCCGTGCGCTGGGCAGCCTTCTTATGCTTGGGCATGCCGAGCCTGACGCCTCGGGGGCCGATGTGGTTCAGATCTGGTTGCCTTTGCACCTAGCGCGAACGGGCTGCCGGTGGGACACAACGGCGGTCCGCCCTGCCAGTGGCGCCTGAGCGGTGCCCCCTGGCGGTGAGGGTCCCACACCGTGCGTGGTGACGGCCTTGCGTGGCGGGCAGCACGCTCGCTCGGGATGCGGTGTCTCATCTCGCAGGCCGTGGCGGCCTGGCCGCAGTCGGGCGTCGAAGCGCGCACCCGCCGCCGGCTGGATGATTCCACCCTCTTCTTATTGTCCCGTCAGCGAAGATCCGCGACTTCTCCTGGCGGAGCCCAACGGCCATTCAGGAGAAGCCGTGGTGACGACCACAGGAAGCCTCCGGTGGGCCGAGGTCGCGCCGATACGTGGCCTCGAACATCGACATCACAATCCCCGGCGTGCAGTAGCCGCACTGGGAGCCGAGGTTGTTCGCCATCGCCGTTTGGGCCGGGTGGTACGCGCCATTCGTGCGCAATCCCTCGACGGTGTAGAGCCGCTTGCCCTGCACCATCGGGAGCAGCACGAGGCACGCGTTGATCGCGCGCCAGGTGCGCTCGCCCGACGGTGTCTCCTCGACGACCGCCACCGTGCAGGCGCCACAATCATCCTCCGCGCAGCCCTCCTTGGTCCCGGTGAGGTGCGCGTGGTCCCGCAGCCAGCGGAGGAGCGTGGTGGTGGGCGAGACGCCCTCCAACTCCACAGGCCGTTCATTCAGAACGAATCGAAGCCGATCCATGTGGGCGGCGACCTTACCAGTCCTGCCGCCGGGAATCCGCCCCTACGCTGCCGGGCTCCGGTTCGATGCGTTCAGCGAGGACGATTGCCCTTGAGCAGACCCGCCACCGAGAGATCTTCGTCCAGGTCCTCCCAGTGAATGCCGATGCCACCTCCGGTGAACCGCCAGTTGCTGCGCTGCTCAGGAGTGGCATTGACCAACCGAGGAAACCAGTTGAGTGGCACCAGGAGCTCTCGACCATCGGACAGCGAGACACGCAGGTCCTCGTCGGAAACCTGCACGGCCCTGGCGGTCACCGGCTGATGGCTGTCATTCGCGGCTGAAGTGCTCATGCCACTGCTCCACGAAGAAGTTCTCGTAACGCGCCACCAGCTGCCGAATTCGAGTCAACTCCCGGAAAGGGTAACCATGCGAGTATGCGAGTACAACGGGACGCAGCCAGAACTTCGCAGTGTTTCCCGCTGTCTCGACGTGGATGTGGACCGGATCCGCTCCCTCGTTACTGAAGAAAAAGAACCGGTGCCCGTCGACGCGCAAGACCGTCGGCATTCCTGCCCCCCATCACCCTCGACCACCTCCGAGGCAGCGCCGCCGTTCCTGGCCGCGATGCACGAAGCCCCCGATGCGTGTGTCGTAGACCATTGGGCTGACATTCCATCCCCCAGAAGTTGATCACCAGAGAGCGCGCTCATGGTCCTCAACGTCCTGGCAGACCTGGTGGTGGTGATTCACCTGGCGTTCGTCGCGTTCATCATGCTCGGCGGCCTGCTGGTGTTCCGCTGGCGTTGGGTCGCCTGGCTCCACCTCCCCACGGCGATCTGGGGGACCGCGATCGAGTTCGCCGGGTGGATCTGCCCGCTCACGCCTTTGGAGAACTGGCTCCGCGCACAGTCAGGCGGCACTCCCTACGAGAGAGGCTTCGTCGAGCACTACCTCCTGCCGGTCCTCTACCCGAGCGGCCTCAGCCGGACCGATCAGTTCGTGCTCGGCGCGCTCGTGCTGGGCATCAATCTCACGATCTACGCAATCGTGCTGGGGCGCCTCAGATGCTCCCGATCATCCAGGCGCACCCGAGCGCCACGGACAGCGTAGAGGCAACCCGGGGCACGTACCGCCCGAACGCGTTCGACACCCGGCGCCCCTTCGCCACTGCGGCGAGCCCCGCGGTGAGGGCCCCCATCGCTGCGGTGCTCCCAAGCGAGAAGCCCCCGAGGAACAGGGCCTTCTCGAGCCCTGTGCCGGAGATCGCAGTCGGGAGGATCAGCAGCAGGGCGGCCGCGCCCGTGATCCCGTGGATGAAGCCGACGAGCAACGCGCCGCGGCTCGCGGTCCCGGGATTCGGAGCGCCGCGCGGGTTGCCCGCGGTCTTCAATCCCCACAGCCCCATGCCCATCAGCGCGACCGCGGCGACGCGCTCCGCCCAACGGTCCACGCCTTCGAAGTGCACCGCGGAGAGGGCCAGCATCAACACCAACGCGGCGACGAGCACACCCAATGCGTGTCCCAGTCCCCAGATGAGGCCGACCTTCCACGCGCCGCGAGGCCGCGAGAAGGAGAGCGGCGCCAGGCTCAGCAGATGGTCCGGTCCCGCGACCGCGTGAAGTGCCCCTGAACCGATTCCTGCCAAAGCGACGAGTCCCATGGGCAGAACATGCGCCCGACCTGGAGTGGGGGCCAAGACATCGTCCCGATGGGATTGATAGCTCCCGACTATCGACCCCCCGGCCGCGCTCTCCCGCGATGCCTCGTTTTCAGCCTCGGCGGATGGCTCAGGGGCCGAAGTTCCCGATGTGAGCGGGATCAAGAGCGCCGCTCGGGCTATTCTCCGGTCCGGGATGTCGGATTCGCAGCTCCTCTTCGGAAAATACCGGGTCGTGTCGCGCGTCGGCGGCGGCGGCATGGGCGAGGTCTTCCGGGTCCGGAAGGACGGCCCTGCCGGCGTCTCCCGCGATCTCGCGCTCAAGCGGATCCTCCCCGAGGTCGCTGCGGAGCCTCGCTTCCTCCAGCTCTTCCT
>JBAWAM010000479.1:0-6929 GCA_049589315.1 Myxococcaceae bacterium | reverse complement strand
GGCGCTTGAAGAAGAAGACCTGCGCGGGTCGTGCGCCGGTGATCCGCTTGCCCGGCGCCTTCTCGAGGACGCCGTCTTCCATCAGTCGATTGAACTTCCGGCGGAAGTTGCCCGGATCGTACGGCTGTCCCTTCACCACCTCGAACACCGAGCGGAGCTCCGGAATCGTGAACGTCCGAGGAACGAGCTCGAAGGGTTCAGGCGCACTCGCAAGCTCGACATCAGCAACCCGGAACAGGTCAGCGGCTTTGGGAAGCAGGCGGCGTGCCTGGGACCACTCCGCACAATCCGCATCGACAGCGGACTGGTCGCCGCTCAGCGGTACGGGCACTGAGCCGCGATGATCCCCGGAGCATGACACCCGCGCCGAAGTGAAGACGCTTCCGGGCGGGCGCTTTGGCGCTCAGCGAGCGACGCGGGGCTGAGCGGATGCGCTGTTGAGCGCCGCCACCATCCGTGGACCTGTCGAGTAGCCGCTGGCGAGGAGTCGGAGCTCGTCACCATCGCGGTAGAGGACCGTGGGAAACCCGCTCACGCCCAGGGCTCGTACCTTCTGGAACTCTTCCTTCGTGGCCTGCTTTGCGTTCGGTGTGTCGAAGCGAGCCAGGAATGCCTCGTAGTCGAGTTCATACGCGTCGCAGATGCTCTTGAAGAAGTCCGGCATCGTCGGGTCCTCGTTGTCGACGTAGAACTTCCGCTGGATCTCGGCAAACATCTCATAGAGGCGGGACTCCGGTGCGCGTGCCTCCTGCAGCATGGCGCGCATCACCACGAAAGCGCGCGCGGCCGGCTCGGTGTCGTAGTTGAAGGACTCGCGCTCGAGCAACTCGAGCGAGAACGGCTGCCCACTGCGCGCCCCAATCTCCTCCCAGTGGTGTCGCAGGAAATCCCTGAATCGCGGCGTCCAGGGATCACCTCCGCCCGGTCGAAGTCCTCCCACGAGAATCGAGAATGGAATGCCTTTCCGTTCCGCTTCCGCCTCGAGTTCCTTGAGTCCGGGAGAGATGCCCCAGCACCAGGAGCACATCGGGTCGCCAATGTAGAGGATCTCTCGTGTGGGCTCGGGAGCGGTCACCCTGGCGTCCCCCCTGGTCACTTCCGGAATGGAGCACACACCCGTTTCGAGATCGCAGAAAGGAATCGGTTCGTTCGTCGGCTGGACCTGCTTGTTGTCGCTCATGATTCTCTCCGTGAGGTTCGTCATGGAGAAAAGGTAGGGATCGACAGGCGTTCTTTCACTGTGCGTTTGCGCTCAATCGATGTGCGCAATCGCACGCCGCGGTGAGCAGTCGCTCCGCCTCGCGCGCGGGATCCCGGGCGCATGTCACGTCCGACGCAGCGCACGCGTGCATGGGCATTCCCTCTACGCCGGGCCTCCGGTGGGGCTGCGATATGTGGACCTCCCACCTTCCTCGAAGCCCGGGATCCAGAGTCGACCTTCAGCTCCCTCCTCACCGTCACCAATCCCCAGGGCGCTTCGCACACCGTCGCCGCCGAGACGAAGGTGACGGGCGCCGCCGAATCTGTCGATGAGGAGGTAGACGCGGGCAGGTGCTCCTCTACCGGCTTCGTTCCGGTCACGATGCTCGGACTGGCGCTCGTCGGTCTGCTGGCGCGCCGTCGCCAGCGGGCGTAGGGCAGGCAGAGAGGGGAGGCGGGCACGTGTTGTTCCGGCTCCGCACAGTGGGGCGCAGGCAGAGATTCACTGCAGGGAGACCGCGTACCGTAGCTCTGGCAAGAACACCCGGGCGTACATCAAGAGGATCTTCGAACAGAAGGTGGACATCCCCATGCCCTCGCAGGTCGGGACCCCGTTCGAGCACGAGCTGTCGATCGTGCTGCCGGCGCACGTCCCGCCGACCTGGAAAGGCCGGAGCAACTCCCTCACGACGCACTGCGAGATTCACGTGAAGATCGACAGATATCCCGACCTCCTCCTCGCTCAGGAGATCGAGGTGGTCCCGGAGGTGGAGGCGTGAGTGTCCAACTGGAGCTCGACACGAATGTGGTTGAGGCGGGCGACGAGCTGAGCGGCGTCGTTCAGCTCGGCCTGGCCCCGGAGAAGCGGGCGAAGGCGAAGGCGGTGACCGTGCGTCTGTTTGCCGTTGTCCATGGTGCAGGGAACACCGAAGAGGCTCCTGGGGACGAGGTGCGGATTCCCGTGGAGCCCGGCAGCGGAGATCGCTTCCGTTTCACGCTGAAGTCGCCGAAAGACGGGCCGGTCACGTACCGCGGCCCCTTCATCAAGATCGACTGGGTCGTGAGGGCGGAGGTCGATCTTCCGTGGGACCTGGATCCGAACACACAGAAGGGGGTCGGGCTCCTGCCACGCAGACGCTCGCGGGACGCGGCAGTCACTCGCGGCTGAGCATCTCCTGAGCCTCGGCCTTCGCGTCCCGCTGAGTCTGTCCGCCCACGTCGACCTCGACCTTCAGCAGGTGTCCGGTGAACTCGAACGGAGGCTGATACATCGTTGATACCGACGACCCGATGTTTCGCCCGGTGGAGAGGAGGTCTCCCAGCCCCAGCGCGATCGGCGTCGTCACGTCGAGTGTGTCCTCGCCCACCAACTCGTCATCGATGTAGAGCTGTGACGATAAGGCAAACAATTGCGTCAGGAAAAGCTTGGCGCGAGGGGAAGGAGGAAGCCGATGTCATCCTGAAACTCGCGAGTGGAGCCCTCGCGGCAGAAGCCGCCGGTCAAAGCGTAGCCAGCAGGCCGGAAGCGAGTCTTGCGTGGTGCTGGGGCGACCCAGGCTGCGAAGCGTAGACAGCGAGCGAAGTGGCCGTGTGATTGAGCCCCGAAATCCTATTCAAACGCCGAGGCCGTCGGGTCTTTGTTTGCATGACGGCAGCACCGAGCGCACCGAAAGGGCGAGGGGCGTGAGGCTCGACCGGGGTCGGAGAGCACGGCAGCGAGCGGACAGGGCTCCCCAGGAACCTGAGAGACCTCGATGCCTCCGCAGTGGCGGGAGTGCGCGATACCGAGCGCGCACGGGTCGGCGGAGAGCGGTACCGGGAAGCGAGCGAAGAGCACAGCGACCGGGAAGGGCACCGAGGAGTCGGAGCGCGCCGTAGTACCGATGAAGCGGGGGAACTCACCCGGAGGACCCCGTGGAGGGAAGGGCGTGCCGGGCTACGGAACCGCAGGAAGGAAAGACAATGGGGACCCAGGGCCCCAGCAGCGTCTCAACGAAACAACTGCGGATAGCGATGCTGGCGAGACAGATGGTTCGCCAGCGGGTGCGCGACGGATTGCGTCGTGTAGCAAACCCGTAGCCTGACGAGCCGGATGCGGGAAATCCGCACGTCCGGATCTGTGGGGGAGGCGAGGCGGAGCGCCAAGTGCGCAACGCCCGCCTCTACCCGGCACCGGCTTCCACTCTCGCCAGTTCGTTCGCGAGCAGGTCGAACACCCACCGGAGTCGGCTGACGAGGAGCCCGGGAGAGGGCCGGGGTGACCTCCTTCACCGGAACGCGCTACGTCCGCTGAAGGGGTCCTCACCTGCGGCTATCTGACCAGCGTGTTCTTGTAGACCTTCCCGTCCTTCATGATGACGACGAAGTTTCTGGCCGGGTCCTCGAGCAGCCTGATGTTCTCGATCGGGTTGCCGTCCACGAGCAGCAGGTCGGCCAGGGCACCTTCTTCGATGACGCCCAGCTTGCCGGCATAGGGAGAGCGCTTGCCGGACATCGCGAGCAACTGGGCGTTGGTGCCGGTGGCCATCACGAGCGCTTCGGCCGGGGAATACCAGCGCGTCAGCTTGGCCAGCAGCGCGCCCTGGCGCTGCGCCAGCGCCGGGGAGAACAGGATGTCCGTGCCGAATGCGGTCTTGATGCCGAACTTCCTGGCCAGCCCGTAGGCCGTCTCCTGGCCGGCGAGAACTTCCTGAAACTTGGCCCGCTCGTCCGACTCGGGCGGAAACGCGTTCGCCATTTCTTCGGGAAAGGGCTGGATGCTCAGCCAGATGCCGCGCTTGGCCATCAGCCTGGCGGTGGCTTCATCCATCAGGTGGCCATGCTCGATGCACTTCACGCCCGAAGCGATGGCCCGCTGGATCGTCGCCGGCGTATAGGCATGCACGGCGACGTATGTGCCCCAGTTCTCGGCCGCTTCCACGGCAGCGCGCAGTTCCGCCTCGGTGAAGGTGGACACGTCGAGCGGGCTGTGCGGCGAGGCGATGCCGCCGCCGGCCGTCAGCTTGATCTGTGAAGCGCCTTGCATCAGCTGCTCGCGCACCCGGATGCGCACTTCGTCGGGCGTGTCGGCCACCATGCTGGCGCCCAGTGCTTCCATCCGGCTCGGCGGGCCGCCGACGACGCGGGGCAGCTCGAACAGCTGGCGAAAGTCGCCATGCCCGCTGGTGACCGTGATCAAGGCGCCCGAAGGGAAGATGCGCGGACCGGCGACCACCCCTTCGTCGATTGCGCGCTTGAGCGCGAACGATGGCCCGCCAAGATCGCGAACGGTGGTGAATCCGCGCATCAGCGTGTCAGTCGCCTCCGCGCCCGCCACCAGGTGGGTGTAGCCGGGATCCGCGACCATGGCCTCCGCGGGCGTCGGCCGCACGAACAGCGTGTGCCAGTGCATGTCGATCAGGCCGGGCATCAGCGTGCGCCCGCCGCCGTCGATCAGCACGGTTCCGGGGGACCGGTCCGCCGCGAGCGGTGTTGCAGAGACACGCACGATCTTGTTGCCGCGGATGAGCACATGCGACGGCCCTGAGAGCCGGCCGGTCTTGCCATCGAAGATGCGGACGTTCTGGAACACCGTTGCGGTCGGCGAGGGCGTCGTCTGCGCATGGAGCGAAGGGGCGAGCCCCCACAGCAAGGCAAGGATCGTCGACCTGATGATCAACATGGCTGTTCCCCCGGCGCTCAAGTCGCGGGGCGCAGGTTAGGCGAGGAGCCGCCCTTCTTGCATCGGGGTCAGCTTCGCGGGTCCGTGGACAACAGCGCCACGGGCATGGGGCTGGTTGGTGGTAGCGCCCGTTCCGGGGGCTGCGGGGCTGACCCGCCTCAGCTCTCCTTCGTCCCTCTCGAGTGCGCCTGAAGCCTTCTCCCGCGTCACCCGCACGGGCATGCCTCTGCCCGGGGCATCGCCGCGACCACACACCGCCGCCACGCATCTACACGTTCGTGCGCCTCCACTTTGCGTTCGCCGCTCCCATCTCACGCCCCCACCACTCCCCTCTCCTCGCCGAACCGCGATTGTTTGCCCTATCGTCGCACGCGAACAGCTCGGGGTGGACGATGGGCTCGCGTTCGAACACGTCGACCGCGATCAGCGGGCCAGGTACTCTTGAGCGGCCTTCATCACGCCCTCCGCCGAGGCGTCTCCGAGCGCCACGACGGTCGCACCACCGTCGACCGTGATCGTCGCGCCGTTCACGTGCGAGGCCAGGTCGCTGGCGAGGAACAACGCAACCTTCGCGACGTCGTCGGGCTTCGCCACCCGGCCCGAAGGGTTCAACGGACCGAGACGGGCCAGGAGGAACTCGGAGAAATCCGCAGCCTTCTCTGGAGGAACACCGAACGCGGCCGCCATGATCGGGGTGATGACGATCCCGGGAGCGATCGCGTTGGAGCGGATCCCGAAGCGGGAGAGCTCGGCCACCGCCTGGTGGACGATGCCCAGAAGGGCGTGCTTGCCGATCGTGTAGCCCGCGGCGCCCCAGCCGGCCTCGAGCGATGCCGAGCTTGCGGTGGTGATGATCGAGCCGCCGCCACCCTGACGTTGGAACTGGCGGGCCGCGTACTTGTGGCCGAGCAGCACCGAGCGGGTGACCAGCCTCAGGACCCTCTCGAAGGCGTCCCCGCTGAGGTCCACGATCGGTGAGACGTCCACCTGGGCCGCTGCGTTGTTGTGTATGACGTCGAGCCGGCCGAAGTGCTCGACGGCCGCTGCCACCACCGCCTCGATCGACGACTCGTCCGTCACATCGGTTCGCATGTAACGTGCGGCAGCGCCGAGGCGGGCCGCCGCGTTCCGGCCCGCTTCGTCCTGGATGTCGCCGATGACGACCTTCGCACCTTCAGCGACGAAGCGCTCGATTGTCGCGAGGCCGATCCCGCTCGCTCCACCCGTGACGACGGCGACCTTGCCGTCCAACATGCCTGCCATTGCCTCAACCCTTCCCCTGACACCGAGCTTCAACCCCGAAACTGCTCATCCTGGACGCCGCTGTGGAAGAGGCATGAGCGCGCCCGGACGGCCGTAAGGCGGCGTGCCGGCGAGCTGGGCTGCGGGCGGCGGGTGCTGGCCTGCGCGCGCAGGTGCCGGCGCTCATCCGAAGTTCGATGCGCCGCCTTGTAGGCTCCAAGCCTGCAGGCTTCGGCCAACGTCCGCGCGTCGCGCTTGTCCGTTTTCACCCTGCGGCTGCGCGTGTCGTACATCGGAGAGAAGTTCGGGTCCGCTACCACCACCTCGTGTCCGAGCGACTCCAGACACCGGGCCACCCATTCACTTTCGGTTGAGGACTCCACCAGGATTCGCGCTTTGGGGCGGCCGCCGAACACCTCAGCGAAGCGCTCTCGCAACGTCCGGATTCGCTTCTCAATGATGCTGCCGTCCTCCTCCAGGATGCACACCTGGCTTTCCTTCTTGTGCACGTCGATGCCAACATGATCCATGGCTGGCCTCCACTCTTTGCGGCTCTGTCCGCGTTACCCGTTGTGGAGCCTCTGGCTACCACGTCGGTGGGGGCTGGCCGCTTCATCCCATCTATCGACCGGCATTGCCCTTCTTCTGGATGGCGAGCTCGAGCTCCCGGTCCAGTGCCGCCCGCTGTGCGTGGTCCTGCCGCTCCAGGTCGGAGTACATGCCCTCGATCGTTGCGCCAGAGGGCGAGATGCCCGCCGTCGCCGCACGGGGCGAGCCACCGAAGAGCCCGCGCATCAGCATGACCAGGGCCCAGACGGCCAAGACT
>JBAWAM010000478.1:0-1510 GCA_049589315.1 Myxococcaceae bacterium | reverse complement strand
GTCAGCTTCTCGAGGATCGGCCGGGCCTCCACATCTCGCATGGCCCCCAGGGCATAGGCGGCATTTCGTCGGAGGCCGTCGTATCCGGCGCGCGCGAGCGGCGTGCCCTGGGTGAACTCGGTGAACTGTTCCCGGGTCAGCGCCGCGAGCTCCCGCACTCCCAGCGATGCCACTGCGCGCGGCGCGAACCGCTGGCCTCCCGGCACCGGCGCCAGGTTGAGCGGACACACCTGCTGGCAGATGTCACAGCCGAAGACGAGGTTCCGGAAGGTCTCGCGAATCGGCGCGGGAACCTCGGCCTCGTTCTCGATGGTCTGGTACGAGAGGCAGCGCCGCGCGTCGACCACCCGCTCGGAGACGATTGCCTCGGTCGGACACGAGTCGATGCAGAGCGTGCACGCGCCACACTGATCCGGCGCGGGCTCGGCGGCGTACGCGTCTACCTCGAGATCCAGCGCCATGGTCCCGAGGAATACCCACGACCCGAACTGCGGCGTGATCAGACAGCCGTTCCGTCCGATGTAGCCGAGCCCCGCGCGAACGGCCCACACGCGCTCCATCACGGGTCCGGTGTCGACCGAGGAGTACGTCCGGATGTCCGGCCAGCGCTCCTTCAGGAATCGACGGAAGTTGCGGATCCGGTCCTTCAGCGTCGCGTGGTAGTCGCGGCCGCGCGCATAGCGACTGACCGGTGACTGCTCGACCGACGGATCCCACCAGTAGTAGTTGCACGCGAGCGAAACCAGGGTGCGGGCTTCGGGCAGCAGGGCGCGGACGTCGAGTCGCTCCGCCACGCGGGTGGCCATCCAGTCCATGTCGGCGTGGTAGCCGGCCTCGAGCCACTGACCGAGGTAGTGGGCCGGAATCGGCTCTGGACGCGCAAACCCGCACAGGTCGAAGCCCGCCTCCCGGGCGAGCTGCTCGATCTCCGCGCTGGGCACCACGGCAGCCGGCATGACGTCCTCTTCAACCCGCGAGGACGGCTACTGCTTCGGCGGGTTCCACGGCACGTCCTTCACGCCCGCGCGCTTGTTCGCCACCCGCGCCATCGTGAACAACAGGTCCGAGAGGCGGTTCAGGTACACGATCGGCAGCCCGTCCACCCGCCCGTCCATCCGGAGGGCGATGAGCTTCCGCTCTGCCCGCCGGCAGACGGTGCGCGCGTAGTGCAGCGCGGCCGCGAGCGGCGATCCGCCGGGGAGGATGAAGCTGGTGAGCGGGCCGATCTCGTCGTCGAACCGGTCGATGGCGAGCTCCATCGCCTCGATCCAGGCCGGCTGGACCTTCGGAATCATCGCGTACGCCTTCGCATCCTGCGGGGTCGCCAGCATCGAGCCGACCGTGAACAGCTCGTCCTGGATCCGCTGCAGCATCGCATCGAGCTCGGCGTCCGGGCCGTGCCCGCGCACCACGCCGATGAAGGCGTTGAGCTCGTCCACCTCCCCGTAGGCGTCCACCCGCGCGTCGTCCTTCCGCACGCGGCCACCGCCGAACAGGCTCGTCTCTCCGG
>JBAWAM010000477.1:0-4120 GCA_049589315.1 Myxococcaceae bacterium | reverse complement strand
GATTTCGCGTTGGAGCGCCCATGAAGACCCGGGCGCGCGGTTAGAGTGCGGCCCGTGCACGCGATCGAGGTCACCGGGCTCCACAAGGTCTACCGCGGGTGGTTCGGACGCTCGGGTCACCCCGCGTTGAGGGGCGTGGACCTCGCGGTGCCGGTGGGCGCGTCGTTCGGCCTCATCGGTCAGAACGGCGCGGGCAAGACGACCTTCATCAAGATCCTGCTCGGCGTGGTGCGGAGCACGGCCGGGACCGTGCGCGTCCTCGGCGGAGATCCCGAGGACCCGGCGGTCCGCGGCCGCATCGGGTATCTCCCCGAGCGGCTGCACCTGCCCGACGCGTGGACGCCGTCGGAGTTCCTCGCGTCCGTCGCGCGGCTCAAGCGCATCGGGATGGGGAGATCGGAGCTCGACGCGCTCGTCGCCCGCGTGGGGCTCGCCGAGGCGGCTCGCCGAAAGATCGGCGGATTCTCGAAGGGCATGCGCCAGCGCGTGGGGCTCGCCGCGGCGTTGATCGGAACGCCGGACCTGCTGGTGCTCGACGAGCCGACCGACGGGATCGATCCGCTCGGCCGGGTGGACATCCGGCGGATCCTCGCCGAAGAGGTCGCCCGCGGCGCGACCCTCTTCCTCAACTCGCACCTGCTCGCCGAGACCGAACGCGTCTGCGCCCAGGTGGCGATCCTGTCCGCCGGGCGCGTCGTGCAGCAGGGCGCGATCGACCAGTTGCGGCGGCGCGAACAGCGCTGGCGCGTGCGGTTCGCGCCGGATGCACCGGAGGCGGCGCTGCTGTCGGCGGGCTTCGAACGGACGACGACCAGCGGGGTGTGGACCTTTTCCGGAGGCGACGAGGGGACGCTGAACAGGGCGCTGGATCAGGCGCGGGCGAGCGGCGCGCTGCTCGTCGAGCTCACGATCCAGGAACGCGACCTGGAGCAGATCCTCGCGGACGCGGTGGAGCACGCGGCATGAGCAGCGTCCTCTCGGTGACGCGGGATCTCCTGCGGGAAGCGGCGTCTCGGAAGTGGTTCCTCGGGCTCGGGATCGGTGTGACGCTCACTCTGCTCACGCTGGGGCTGTCGCTGCGGATGGACGTGGTGGACGGCGCGCTCGCCGGCGTCCGGCTGTTCGGGACGGCGCTCGACGGCGACATCCGCGCGGTCGACGTGGCGCTCCGGCCCGTGTTCATGGCGGCGTCCGCGCTCGTGTTCTACGGCGGGACGCTCTTCATGATCGTGGCGTGCGCGGACTTCGCGCCCAGCCTGCTGTCGCCCGGGAGGATCGAGCACCTCCTGTCCTTGCCCATCCGCCGGTGGGAGCTGCTCGCCGGGACGTACCTCGGCGTACTGGTGCTGTCGCTGCTCTGCGCGGTGTACGGCGCGGGCGGCCTGGTGGTGCTCCTCGGGATCAAGACCGGCGTGTGGACGACCGGGCCGCTGGTCGCGGCGCTCCTGGCGACGATCAACTTCGCCACGGTGTACGCCGCCATGCTCTGCGTCGCGGTATTCGTGCGGAGCGCCGCGGTCAGCGCCGGTGCGGGCATGGCGCTGTACGTCGCCGGCATCATCGCGGGACGGCGCAGCGACGTGGCCAGCCTCTTCGAAGAGGGATCGGGACGGGACGTCTTCGAGGCGGTGACGCTGGTCTTCCCGCGCATCTCCAGCCTGGGCTCGTTCGCCATCGATCTCGCCGGTGGGCGGGAGATCGTCGCGGCCGCGCTCGCGTCGTTGCTGGCGGGCTTCGTCGTGTTCTCGCTGGGCGTGCTCTCGGTGAGCGCCTGGCACTTCGAGCAGAAGGACTTCTGATGCGCAACCGACGGTGGCCCTGGCTGATGGCGGCGCTGGTCCTTCTCGGGGCGGGCGCGTGGCTCATGTCGCGCGAGGATCCCGAACGGCCCGAGCCCGCCAGGGAGCGGGTCTCGATGCCGCGGAAGATGCGCAACCCCGAACGGCAGCGGGCGCAGGAGCGCCGCACGCTCGTGGTGCCCGCGCCCGACCCCACACCCGGCGAGGCCCCGCCGCCACCGCCTGCGCTGCGTGATCCGGTGCTCGCCGCGTTGCCGTCGAAGATCGAGCGCGCCGCGGTGGTGATCGAAGCCAATGCCCTGCGGCACTCGCCCGTCGGAGAGCTGCTCGTCGACTGCATGACCTCCTTCGACGGAGGCCGCAGGCTGCAGCAGGTCCGCGACGAGACCGGGGTCGATCCGCTCGAGGACCTCGACCGGGTGGCCTTCGCCGACGGCACGTTGATCCTGTCGGGCCACTTCGAGAACGCGGAGCTCCCGAAGCTGTTGTTCGAAGGCCCGGGGCGGCCGCACGGGCGCGACGGCATGCTGCACGAAGGAAAGAACGCTGTCGTCGGGAGCTGGCGCGGGCAGATGTTCGTGCTGGGCAACACGGCCGAAGAGGTCACCGAGGTGCTCGATCGGCTCGAAGGGAAGGGACTGGGCGAAGGTCCTCCCTTGCTCGACGAGTCCTCGACGTTCGGGGAGATCTACGGCGTCATCTCACCGCAGGCGCTCGCCCGGCTCGTCCCGAAGGAACAGCAGGCTCTCGCGCAGCGGCTCGAGCGTGCCGCCGAACGGATCGAGCTGCACGTGGACGCGCAACGCAACGTGGGGATCGTCGCCGACATTGGTGGGGGCGATCCGCAGGACACCGTCGACCTGGGCAAGAGCGTCGGCGCGGCGCTCGCGCTGGCGCGGATGCAGGCGCAGGCGAACGGCAAGACGGAGCTCGCGGAGCTGCTCGAATTCGCGCGGGTCGTCCCCGAGAACGGCGAATTCCGGATGGAGATGAGCCTGCCGTTGGAGGTTCTCGAAAAGCACCTGAAGGAATGCGTGGCCCAGAATGAGGCCCGGAAACCCGAGCCATGAGCAGGGCGTCGGGAACAGGTTTGGGCCTGGGCCCGGGAATGGACGACAGCGCCCGAGGACGATTGTGGTGCGCAGATCCCGCAAGTACGGTGCGCCCATGTCCGTAGCCGGGTACCTCCAGCGAATATTGCGTGCGCGCGTCTATGACGTGGCCATCGAGACACCCCTGGAGAACGCGTCGCGCCTGTCCGCGAGGATCTCCAACCATGTCTTGATCAAGCGCGAGGACCTGCAGCCGGTGTTCTCGTTCAAGCTGCGCGGCGCATACAACAAGATCTCGCTGCTCAGCGAGGCCGAGCGCGCGCGGGGTGTCATCGCCGCTTCGGCAGGCAACCACGCCCAGGGCGTCGCGCTCGCAGCGCAGCGGCTCGGCATCAAGGCCTTCATCGTGATGCCCACGACCACGCCCTCCATCAAGGTCGACGCCGTGCGTGGCATGGGCGCGGACGTCATCCTGATCGGCGACAGCTACGACGACGCCCTGGTACACGCCAGGATGCTCGAAGCGGACAACGGTTACACCTTCGTGCACCCCTACGACGACCCGGATGTGATTGCCGGCCAGGGCACCGTCGCCATGGAGATCCTGCGTCAGCATCGCCTGCCGATTCACGCCGTCTTCGTGCCGGTGGGCGGTGGGGGACTCATCGCGGGCGTGGCTGCATACGTCAAGCTGCTGCATCCGGAGATCAAGGTCATCGGCGTCGAGCCCGACGACGCCGCCTGCCTGCGGGCGGCGCTCGACGCAGGGGAGCGCGTGAAGCTGCCTCAGGTGGGAATCTTCGCCGACGGCGTGGCCGTGCGACAGGTCGGCGAGGAACCCTTTCGCATCGCGCGCGAGTTCGTGGACGACGTCATCGTGGTGAGCACGGACGCCATCTGCGCCGCCATCAAGGACATCTTCGACGACACCCGCTCCATCGCCGAGCCGGCTGGCGCGCTGGCCGTCGCGGGGCTCAAAGCCTGGGTCGAGCGCGAAGGTCTCACGGGCAAGACCCTGGTCGCCATCGACACAGGTGCGAACATGAACTTCGACCGCCTGCGCCACGTGGCCGAGCGGGCCGAGCTCGGAGAGCAGCGCGAGGCCCTGTTCGCCTCGACCATCCCGGAGCGCCCAGGTGCCTTCGCGGCCTTCTGCCATTTGCTGGGCGGGCTCTCCGTGACCGAATTCAACTATCGGTACGGACGCGACGACGAAGCGCACATCTTCGTGGGTGTCGGGCTTACTCAAGGAGTCAAGCAGCGCAACGA
>JBAWAM010000476.1:0-6263 GCA_049589315.1 Myxococcaceae bacterium | reverse complement strand
GCCCAGGCCCTTGCGCAGGTTCGTCCCATCCAGATCCCGGCGCCGGTACAGAAACCAATCGGCCAACACGGCGTCATCTTCGGGCGCGTGACGAAGTCGGGGTCCCCTGTGGCAGGTGCGGAGGTCTTGATGAAGCCACTCGGCCAGCAAGCGGAGCAGCGGTTCGACGAGCGCTCCACCCGGACGGGAAAGGACGGCGCCTTCCGATTCGAGAACCTGCCGGAGCTCCTCTGGTACGTTCAGGTGAGCGCCCCGGGCGCCCTTGCCCAGGCAAACCTGTCGTCGATGACCACGCCCAGGATGCAAGGCGTCGAGCTGTCGTTGTCTCCCGCCGCCACGCTGCACGGCGTTCTCGTGCGCAACGGGCGGCCGGTTCCGAATGCGTACCTCGAACTCGGCGGATCCCGGAGAGTGCCCCGTCAGACGACCACCGGCCCCGATGGAGTATGGGTCTTCGACTCCGTTCCGGACCAGGAAGACTATGTGCTCCGGGCGCTGACCAGGGAGGGTGAAGTCGCTGAGGCGAACGTGAAGGTCACCGCTCCGAAGCGGTTCAGGGTGGACCTGTCGCTTGTGCCGGCCGGTAGGGGACGCGCGGTCGTACTCGAACTTCGCACCGAAACCGGCAAGGTCCTTCGTGATGCGATGCCCATGATCGATGGCGATCGCCGCGCTCCGGACGCGCAAGGGCGGATCGGCGTACTCCTGCCCCGGGGCTCCACGTCGGTCCGCCTCCACGGAGCCTCCTCCACAGGTCGTGTGCATGAAACCGCGGACGTATCGGGTGGTCCCGCCGTGGTGAGGCTCGCGATTCCGGCCGGAACCATCGCCGTCACTGGCGGCAGCCCGCTCGGGTTCCTGGTCGGAAAGGAGCCGGATGGCACGCAGCATTCGCTCGAGCTTCGAGATGCTGAGCCCAGCTTCCGCGACCTTCGCGCCGGCAAACATTTCCTGGCCTACAGGCCGCCCAGGACGGGGAGCGAATCGCTGCGTTATCTCACGGTGGATCTCCCGGCAGACGGTCACGTCGTCGTACCAGTCTCCAGCTTCAAGAAAGGCGCATCCTGGCGCGGGCGCGTGACGGACCAATCGACGGGCCGCCCGCGTACCGGCGTGAGCCTGTCCACGACCTGCCAGGCCTTGACGGCTGTCGAGATCGAAACGGCGCCCACCTCGCACGACTGCAAGGCCCGGTCCGACGCCGAGGGCCACTTCACGTTCCCGAACCTGCAGCCTGGAACGCATGTCGTTCGGATGACCAGTCCGTACTTCGTGGAGCACGAAGTTCAGATCGAAGTCCCGGAAGCAGGGCTGGAGCAGGATGTCGTCGTCTGGTGGCGACGGGAGGACTGGGTGATTCCTCCGGGAACGGTCAATTGGGGGGTGGATCTGCGTTGGCCCGGGCTCACCGTCATCCCCGAATCGACCGGAATGAGGGTGGACACCGTGGAGTCCGGGGGGGCCGGTGACCGGGCCGCTGTCGAAAGAGGCGACCTCGTGGTGCGGGTCAATGGGGTGTCCATGGCCGGCGCGGACCCCGCGGCGTTCCTCCAGGCGCTCGGAAAGCGCGTGGAGGCGGAGCTGGAGATCGTGCGCGGCGGACGCACCCTCGAAATCAAGATCTCCGCTCGTCCGGACGTCGCCGTGACCTCGAACCGCTACTGGCGAGCGAAATGAACGTGTGCACTTCGTAAGCGTTCGACCGATCGCGCACATCGAATTCCTGGTCACGCTCCCGCTCCTCGGCCGTTCGCGTTTCCAGTGCAGAGATGCCCTTGCGCGTGGACGCCGCCAGCCGCATCGCCGCGTCATCTCGGGTGGATGGCGCTCCGATTCGCGCGCGTGAAGCGGCTACCGCGAGGACATGCGCGCCGACGAGGCGGACACGATCGATACGGTGCGGAAGCTCTTCGCCCGCACCCACGGGGCGAAGTAGCGCTATATGCCGAGGCGTTCCTCGATCTTGCGTACACGCTCCTCGAGTCGATTCAGCGAAGAAGTGTCCGGCCGGCTTCGATCCGACCGGGGCGTCCTTGCTCACGTCAGGCACTGACAGGCGCGTGCGATTACCAGCCACGCGCCGGCCGCATCTGCCGCAGCTTCGCCACGCGATCCTCGATCGGAGGGTGGGTCGAGAACAGCTTCATCACGCCTCCGCCGGAGAGCGGATTCACGATGAACATGTGGGCGGTCGCGGGAGACCGTTCGTACGGCATCATCTCGTTCCCGCGCTGCAGCTTGAGCAGCGCCTGGGCCAGTCCGTCCGGGTCCCCGGTCAGCTCCGCGGCGCCCGCGTCGGCGCCGAACTCGCGCGAACGGCTCACGGCGAGCTGAAGCAACGACGCGGCGATCGGGGCCACCAGCAGCAGCCCCAGGTTGGCGAGGCCGCCACCGATGCCGCCCTCTTCACCTTCCTCGTCGCTTCGGCCCAGGAAGGACCCGCCGAACCAGAAGAGCATCTGGACGGCGTAGGTGATCACGCCCGCCAGCGTCGCGGCGATGGTGCTGATCAACGTGTCCCGGTTGCGGACGTGGGCCAGCTCGTGCGCGAGCACGCCTTCGACCTCGCGCTTGTCCATGAGCTCGAGCAGCCCGGTGGTCACCGCGATTGCCGAGTGCTGTGGATTGCGCCCGGTCGCGAACGCATTCGGGGTCGGGGTGTGCATCACGTACAGCTTCGGCATGGGCAGGCCACCGCGCTGGGTGAGGCGCTCCACGGTCTCCCACAGCCACGGAAGCTCCTGGCGCTCCAGCGGTTTCGCACCATTCATGGCCAACGCGATCCGATCGCTGAACCACCATGAGCCGAAGTTCATGATCGCGACGAAGAAGCCGGCCACGATCAACCCCTGGGCGCCTCCGAGTCGCTCGCCAATCACCAGCACCAGCGCGGTCAACCCGGCCAGCAGGACGGCGGTCTTCAGGTAGTTCCCTACGGTGTGGAGAGAGGGGCCTCGCCGCGCCGCAGTCGCCCCACCGGAGGCTCCAAAAGCGCTGCCGGTTCGCATCACGATTGCAATCCTTGCCTTTCTGCCCGTCGAAGAACGGAGCGTTCAAAAAGTAAGAGGCAAAGAGTGGCAGTCAAATGGATCGGACCTGTGAGGCGGCCGAATGTGGCTCTCGAACGGGCCCCTGCCTGGCCGCCCGCTTTGCTACAGATAGAACCGGTCGGTGACGCCTGCAGTGCGTTGGAGGATCGCGGTCCAGCCGACGATCTGATCCACACGGCCCTCGAGGTCCGGCGGCCGCAGCCCCAGCGCGGCCATCGAGCCGCTGCAGGCGTGCAGGGTGCACAGCCCGGACTCCTTGAGGTGGCTCAGCAGGGTTCGCAAGGTCGGCATGCCCAGCGACTCGAAGCGGTCGGCGACCTCTTCCCTGTCGGGGCCGAAGTCGGGCTCATCCAGACGATCCGCGGCGATCCGCTCGAGCGCCCACCAGAACAGGAAAACGTCCGCTCGACGTCCGGTTGCGACCGCTGACGCAGCAATCGAGAGCCCCTGGTGAATCCGGTCGTAGCTTCCGTCGTGGAGGAACAGAGCGACGCTGTCCGTTGGAGGGGGCACGTAGATCTCGTATCTGCACGAATGTGTCTCGTCCACTCCCTTGCTTGCACACCCCTCCCCCCGCTGCTAGGAACCGCGCACCTACGCTCATGGCCGAAGACACCACAGCTCGTCGCAAGGACGCCCACCTGGATCTGTGCGCGACCGGAGAGGTGGAGCCTGTGGAGAACCGCACGCTCCTCGAATGCGTGCAGCTCGTCCACTGCGCGATGCCGGAGCTCGCCGTCCACGACATCGACGCCTCCACCCCGTTCATGGGGAAGACGCTGCGCCATCCGCTGCTCATCACCGGGATGACCGGGGGGACGGACCGCGCCGCTGCGGTGAACACGCAGCTCGCCCGCCTCGCGGAAGAGCATGGAATTGCGTTCGGTGTCGGCAGCCAGCGGGCGATGAGCGAGGACCCCGCGCGGGCCACCTCGTTCGACGTGAGGAAGGTCGCGCCGACGACGGTCGTGCTCGGGAACATCGGCCTGATCCAGGCGATTGGACTCGGGGTCGATGGCGTGCGCCGGTTGGCGGACCAGATCGGCGCGGACGGGATGGCGCTGCACCTCAACGTCGGCCAGGAGCTGACGCAGCCCGAGGGCGACCGGGATTTCCGGGGTGGGTACGCGATGGTCGGCGCGCTGGTAGAGGTCTTCGGCGACCGGCTGCTGGTGAAGGAGACCGGGTGTGGCGTCTCCCCCGAGGTCGCGTTGCGGCTCAGCGAGCTCGGGGTCCGGAACCTGGACGTGTCCGGGCTCGGCGGTACGTCGTGGGTGCGCGTGGAGCAGCTCCGCGCGAGCGGGGTCGCCGCCGACGTCGGCGCGGCCTTCTCGTCGTGGGGGATTCCGACGGCGGCGTCCATCGCCACCGTCCGGCGTGCCGTCGGACCGGAGCTGTGCCTCGTCGCCTCGGGCGGGATCCGGAATGGACTGGATGTGGCCAGGTCCCTGGCGCTTGGCGCGGACCTTGCCGGAATGGCGCTGCCTGTGTTCCGGGCGCTGCAGTCTGGCGGGTCCGAAGCGGCTCACCGGGTGATTGAAGCTGCGGTGACCGGGTTGAGGCAGGCACTGGTACTCACCGGCAGTCGGACGCCGGCGAGGTTGCGGGAGAAGCGCAAAGTCATCACTGGTGACTTGAAGGACTGGATGGCGGCGCTATGAGGAGACGGCATGTCTGAAAAGTTGACCTCGCGATTGCCCGGGTTCCACAAGCTCCCCGTCGAGGAACGGCTCGAGATGCTTGCCCGGATGTATGACCTCACGGACGACGAGCTCGAGGTCCTCGCGGGACAGAAGAACCTGGCGGTCCAGACGGCCAACACGATGATCGAGAACGCGGTGGGCACGTTCCATCTGCCGCTGGGCCTCGGTCTCAACATGATGGTCAACGGCAGGGACTACATCGTGCCGATGGCCGTCGAAGAGCCGTCCGTGGTCGCTGCGGTGTCCTTCGCCGCGAAAATCGTCCGCGAAGCCGGCGGATTCGTAGCCGACGCGGACGACTCGCTGATGATCGGGCAGATCCAGGTCACCCACTACGGCGACCCCACCGTGGCGTCGCAGGAGATCCTCGATCACAAGGAGGAGATCCTCGCGCTCGCCAACAGCTTCCACCCGGCGATGGTCCGTCGCGGCGGCGGTGCGAAGGACGTCGAGGTCCGCGTGCTCCCGGCCCCGGAGGGCCCGCGGGGTGAGCCGCTGCTCGTCGTCCACATCCTCATCGACACCCAGGAGGCGATGGGGGCCAACCTCATCAACACCATCGCCGAAGGCGTCGCCCCGTTCGTGGAGCAGGTGACCGGCGGGAAGGTGTATCTCCGGATCCTCTCGAACCTCGCGGACCGCCGGTTGGCGCGCGCCTCCTGCCGCATTCCGGTGAAGCTGCTGGCCGACTTCGATCTCCCCGGCGAGGAGATCGCCCAGGGCGTCGCGCAGGCGAGCCGGTTCGCCCAGGCGGACCCCTACCGCGCGGCGACGCACAACAAGGGCGTGATGAACGGCATCGACTCGGTCGCGATCGCCACGGGTCAGGACTGGCGCGCGATCGAGGCCGGCGCCCATGCCTACGCCTGCCGCACCGGTCAGTACCGGCCGCTCTCCACGTGGCACCTCGACGGAAGCCACCTCGTCGGTCAGATCGAGCTCCCCATGGCGCTCGGCACCGTCGGCGGACCCATCAAGGTGCACCCGGGCGTGCAGGTCGGCATCAAGCTGCTGCGGACGAACAGCGTGAAGGAGCTGTCGCAGGTGTTTGCCGCAGTGGGCCTGGCGCAGAACTTCGCCGCGCTCCGGGCGCTCGGTTCCGTCGGCATCCAGAAGGGCCACATGGCCCTCCACGCCCGCTGCGTCGCGGTGACTGCCGGCGCCCGCGGTGATTGGGTCGAGAAGGTGGCGAACCTCCTGGTCATCTCCGGGCACGTGAAGGTCGAGAAGGCGAAGGAGATTCTCGCGGCGCTCCCTGAGGCCGACTTCCGCGCCGCCACGAGGACTGCGTAGGAACCTTGATGTCTCGCGATCGGGAGTTCACGTCGTTCGGGCCGGGGAAGGTGATCCTCCTCGGCGAGCATGGGGTCGTGTACGGCTACCCTGCCCTGGCGGGGCCGGTGTCGTGGGGTGTCACCGCGCATGGCCGGCCCGCGCGTGTGGCAAAGCTCGAGCTCCCTGCGTCGCTTCCGGGGCCGGGCCGTCGCCTGTTGCGCGAGGCCTTCCGGGC
>JBAWAM010000475.1:0-12071 GCA_049589315.1 Myxococcaceae bacterium | reverse complement strand
CTCTGGTAGCGCTGCCTGTCGCCGTCACGTTCGTCGAGCATCCGCACCAGCTTCGGCAGCCCGCGCTGGCCCATACCGCCGATCTTCCGGATGAGCCGGTAGACCCAGCCGAGATCGAGCTGCCGGTCGCGCAGCGCGGACTCGAGCGCGATCTCCAGCCCCTTCTCGCTCAAGCTCGGGGACAGGTCGATGATCGTCCGGGCCAGCGAAGTGACCTGGAGTCCTTCGCGTCGGCGCGCATCCCGCTCCGGGACGTACGTCCGACTGCGGTGGACTTCGATGTGCGCATGCGTTTCGTCGGTCCGAAGCCGCCGACTCATCGGAGTGATGACGTGAACCGCTTTCGCCGGCCACCGTCCATCCAGCCTGTAGACCTCCGCAGCGGTCTCCCGCGCCAGCGCCCCCTCCGGGCCACTCCACAGGCACGCGGCGCTCAGCTCCAGCATGCGCGTCTTCGGCGTCGACGCGAAGCAGTACACGCTGGGCAGCACCTCGACCCAGCCCTCCGCGTCCAGCCTCCGCTGGATGCTGCTCTCCGAGAAGCCGGCGCCTTTCGCCTGCTCACGGGAGAAAACGCCATGCTGTCTCCGCGCATGTCCGGCCAGCGCCTTGTCTGAACCCGCCATCCCGCCCCCCATCGCCCGTACTCCCGTCACCGTACACGGCAGGTCTGACGTGATCTCCGGGTAGCAAAGGGTTCTGTGGCCCGAATCCCTCGCCACACGAAGGATTCGGGCCACAGTTCTTGGCACCTGCGGAAGACCGTGCGATTCCGGGCGGCATGCGACTCGGAATCGTCCTCGCGATCGTCGTTGCCGGCTCGGCATGTCAGCGTGAACCCTCGCCTGCGCGCGACACCACGCCCAGTGCGGCGCCGTCCGCGCCCCAGCCGGCGCAGAAGGCTCCGCATGGCTCGGGGCTCCCGTTCGAGATGGGCAAGATGCCGAAGATCGAGGACCTGCCGGTGGATGACCTCGGGAAGTTCCTCGGCGGGACCGCGTGGTGCCGGCGGGAGGCGGAACGCACGACCGAGCTCGCGTTCGCCATCGAAGGGACCTGGGCGCGGACCGAGGAGGGGGCATCGGGCGAGCGGGGATCGTGGCGGGTCGACCGCGGCCGGATCGTGCTCGATGGCGCGGATGGCGGAAGCCGCACCGTCGACGTGCAGGCAGGGAAGGTCGACGGCAAGCCGGTCGTCGCATTCGACGGGCTGCTCTACGGCGCGTGCGAGCCGACCGCGCGCTGACCCGATGCAGCGCAGACGCTGACCCAACGTGTGGGACCTCCGCGTGCCACGCCCGGGAGCGCACTTCGGCAGTGCGCTCGCGCCTGACGCGACGTGTGGTGACCCTCCGCGTGCCACGCCCGGGAGCGCACTTCAGCAGTGCGCTCCACTTCGCCCCGTGTTGCGCCCGGTGAACGTGCCTGCCGGCGCGTGACCCCAGCGAGCCGGCAACGGGCACGAAGTCAGCGCGCGATGAGCTCCGCCAGCAGCGCGGCGTTGCGCACGCAATCATTCACGCCGACGCCGCGGTATCCGGCGCCGGTCAGGAACACGCCCGGCAGGGCGCGCATCTGCTCCTCGATCCGCTGCACACGCGCGAGGTGACCGACGACGTACTGGGGGATTCCGTGGAACCAGCGGACGACGCGCACCTCGTCCGGGGGGCGGTCGAGGCCGAGGATGATCCCGAGCTCCTTCCGCACCTTCGCCACCAGCGAATCGTCATCGAGCGCCACCAGCTCAGGCCGCCTCGCGCCGCCGACCATCACGGTGAGCAGCGTGGCGCCCGAAGGTGCGCGCCAGGGGAAGAAGCTCGAGACGTGCATCGCGCCCAGGACGTCGCGCTGCTCCTGGGCCGGGACGATGAACCCGAAGCCCCTGGCCGTGGGCGTGGGGTGGCGAAAGCCCAGGTGCACCACCGCGATCGGCGCGTATGGAATCGCTGCGAGCTCCTTCGCTGCTTCGCTCGAATGCGGCCGGAGCAGCTCGGCGCTCGCGAACGCCGGCGCGGCGAGCACGACCCGGTCGGCTTCGATCGCCTCGCCCTTCGACACCACCCGCCACCCGTCCCCCGCGCGCTCGAGCTTCTCCACCGGGGCCCGGGTCCGAACGCGATCCCCGAGCGCCCCGGACAGCGTCGCGGGGAGCGTCTCCATCCCGCCCTCGAACGAGGAGAGAACCCCGCTCATCCCCAGACTCGGAGACGGCGATCTCCTGCGCGCCCTCATCTCCCGGATGAACCCGAGGAGCAGGCTCCGGTGCTTTCGCTCCAGCTCCGCCAGCATCGGGAACGTGGCGGAGACACTCAGCCGCTCGATGTCGCCGGCAAACACGCCCGTCTGCACCGCGTCGAGCAGCACGTCCGTCGCGCCCCGGCCGAGGTGCCGCCGTCCAAATTCGGCGAGAGACTCGTCCTCTGCGTTCCCCCTCGCAGAGAACGGCTCTGCGAGCAGGCGGAGCTTCGCGCTCCAGGGGAGGATCTCCGAGCGGAGCAGCGTCGGTGGGGAGGTGGGCACCTGGCGCAGCGCTCCCCGGGTGAACACGAACCGCTCCTTCGATGCCGGCGTCGCCGGGCGGAGCCGGTCCTCGAGCTTCAGCGTCGAGAGCAGCGTTCTCATCGCCGGCTCGCGATCCACGAAGCCGTTGGCGGCGTGTTCCGTGATGAAGCCGTCGCGGTCCGTCGAGGCGATCACCCCGCCGACGCGGTGCTGCGCTTCGAGCACCTTCACGTCGAGCCCACGCTCCATGAGCGCGTGGGCGGTCGCCAGCCCCGAGATCCCTCCGCCGACGACGACGACCTTCATGGATACAGGCGCTCCACCCGCCACGGCGCGTCAGTCCGTTCGCGGATGTACAACTCACGGTCGTGCAGCCGGCTGATCCGGTCCGTCCAGAACTCGATCCGGTCCGGCACCACGCGTATCCCCGACCAGTGCGGCGGGCGCGGAACGATCTGGTTGGCGTACTTCTTCTCCAACTCCGCCACCGTCTGTTCGAGCACGTCGCGATTGCCCAGCACCTCGCTCTGCCGGGAGGCCCAGGCGCCGACCTGACTTCCCCGCGGTCGGGTGGCGAAATACGCGTCCGCTTCCTCGTCGCTCACGCGGTCGGCGCGGCCTTCGATCCGGACCTGCCGCTTCAGGGCGGGCCACCAGAACGCGAGCGCTGCCCATGGATTCGTGGCCAGCTCGCGGCCCTTCCGGCTCTCGAGGTTCGAGTAGAAGACGAATCCGCGCTCGTCCACGCCCTTCAGCAGCACGATCCGGCTGGAGGGACGGCCGTCCTCCCCGACCGTGGAGAGCGTCATCCCGTTGAAGTCTTCGGGCTGGACCTTCCGCGCCTCCTCCAGCAACAGCCGGAAGCGTTCGAATGGGTTCATGGGCGGCATCATGGCATGCGTTCTGGCATGGTGACGCACGAATGCGCATCCTGTTCCTCGCGTCGGAGGTCGTTCCGTTCTCGAAGACCGGTGGGTTGGCGGACGTCGCGGGCGCGTTGCCTGCGGCGCTCGCGAAGCTCGGTCACGAGGTCGTCGTCGCGACTCCGCTCTATGGCAGCATCCGCTCTGTCCGCATCGAGCCACTCGGGAAGAAGTTCACCCTCCGCTTTCCCTTCGGGGACGCGACCGCCGAGCTGCACGAGGCGCGGCTCTCTCCGAATCACCGCGTCCTCTTCATCGGCAACGGACCGCTCTTCGGGCGTCCCGGGATCTACGGCGAGCGCAGCGGCGAATACCCGGACAACCACCGCCGGTTCGCGTTCTTCTCCATGGCTGCGCTCACCGCTGCCCAGCACATCGGGTTCGCGCCGGACGTGGTGCACCTGAACGATTGGCAGACCGGCCTCGGCGCGCTGGCGCTCCGGCGTGGCTACCGGGGCACCTCACTCGAGGGCACGCGTTCGGTGTTCACCATCCACAACATGGCGTACCAGGGGGTCTTTCCGAAGCAGGCCATGCGCGATCTGGGGCTCCCCTGGGAGCTCTTCACCGTGGGCGGCCTCGAGTTCTACGACCAGGTCAACTTCCTCAAGGCAGGCCTGGTGTATTCCGATGCGCTCACCACGGTGTCCCGCCGCTACGCCGAGGAGATCCAGACGCCAGAGGCGGGCTGGGGCCTGGACGGTCTGCTGCGGGCCCGGAGCGCCCGACTCTTCGGAATCCTCAACGGCGTCGACACCCAGGAGTGGAACCTGCGCAGCGATCCGCTCCTCCCCGGGACCGACAAGGCGACCTGCAAGCGGGTGCTCGCGGAGCGGTTCGGACTCGAGCTTCCTCCGGAGCCGCCGGGCCCTCCCGTGTTCGGCATCGTCAGCCGGCTCGCGTCGCAGAAGGGGCTCGAGCTCGTGTTCCCGCTGCTGGAGCGGCTGCTGAAGGAGGATGTCCGGCTGGTGATGCTGGGGAACGGCGACCCGCAGCTCGAGAACAGGTTCCGCGCCGCCGCGGAGAGGTACCCGGGAAAGGTCGGCGTCTACATCGGGTACGACAACCCGCTCTCGCACCTCATCGAGGCGGGGAGCGATTTCTTCCTGATGCCGTCGCTGTACGAGCCGTGTGGGCTGAACCAGATGTACTCGCTGCTCTACGGCGCGGTCCCCATCGTGCGCGCGGTGGGCGGGCTCGACGACACGGTCATCGACGCGAGCCAGCCTGAAGGCAACGGCTTCAAGTTCGGTCCCTTCACGGTCGAGGCGCTGGAGGAGGCGATTGGCCGAGCCCTCGCGCTCTATCGTGACCCCCAACGGCTGGCCGATGTGCGACAGCGGGGCATGCACAGCGACTTCTCCTGGGACCGTTCGGCCCGGCGCTATCTCGAGGTGTATGAGGCAGCGAATCCGCTGTAGCTTCTCGCCGTGGCGCAGGAAACGGAGCTGGGTGGCTATCAGATCGTCGGTCGGCTTGCCGTCGGGGGGATGGCCGAGGTCTACCAGGCCCGTCCCCGCCCGGGCGCCCAGCGCTCCTCCGGCGAGCCGGACGAGGTGGTCCTCAAGAGGTTGCTCCCCGCGTTCCGCAACGACGGCGCGTACGTGAAGCAGTTCGTCGACGAGGCGAAGCTCACGGTCCGCCTGCGGCACCCGAACATCGTCCGCACGTTCCGGTGCTTCAAGGCGGGGATCGACTACCTGATGGTCCAGGAGCTCGTGGCCGGCCGCACGCTGGCGTACATGCAGGACCTGCTTCGCACCGCGGGCAGCCCGATGCCGCCCGCCGCGAGCACGTACATCACCTGGTCGCTCGTCAAGGCGCTCGACTACGTCCACCGCGCGAAGGTGGGCGAGGGCGGGGCCACCATCGTCCACCGGGACGTGAACCCGGCGAACGTGCTGCTGTCGATCAGCGGCGACGTGAAGCTCACGGACTTCGGTGTGGCGGACGTCGAAGGCGAGTGCCGCAGCGAGCACGGCGCGCTGCGCGGGACCCTCCCGTACATGAGCCCGGAGCAGGTCCTGGGTCACCCCCTCGATCAGCGGTCCGACCTCTTCTCCGTCGGGATCATCTTCTGGGAGCTGTTCGCGAACCGCCGGCTGTACGAAGGTCAGGGCGAGGCGGAGCTGATGCACCGCGTGCGCGACGCCCGGGTCCCGCTGCTGAGCACGGTTGCGCCAGACGTTCCCGAGTACGCCGCCCAGATTGCGCGCAAGGCGCTGTTCGCGGACCGGAGGCTCCGGTTCCAGACCGCCGCCGAGTTCGCAAAGGCGCTGGAGCTCCTCGCTGCACGCAACCATTGGCCGCTCTCCGTCGAGGCGCTCCGGCCTCTGCTGGGCGGGTGATGCGCCTGGGTCCCTGCACGCTCGCGCTCGCGGTCATCCTCCTGCTCTCCGGGTGCGCGCGCTCGATCGGACCGGACCAGGACAATGAGCCAGTGCGCGTGGAGTCGATCGAGGCGCGCTTCGAGCCGGGCGATCGTGGCGAGCTCGTGCTGTCCTTGTCGGTGGAGGGGCCCGGCCGAGAAGGCACCTACGTCGCTGGCCTGCAGTGGGAGCTCTGGCTGGACAACCGCTGGTTCGCGGCCGGGACACATCGACTCGCGGAGCCGCTGCCATCGGAGGGAAGGCACGCGTTCACAGTGGAAATCCCGATCGTGTTCCGACGAGCGGCCCCGGCGAGCGGCTCGGCCACCGAGATCGAGGTCGGCGTGCGGGGCGGCCTGGTCCTCGAGCGCCCGGGCAACGCCTGGAACCTGCCGTTCCAGAGCCGTCGGTGGCTCCGCGTCCAGAACGCGCCGGTGGTCGACGACTTCGCCGCAGACCGCAAGGAAGATTCAATGCGATCGAATTGATGTCCTACGAGCTGGCTGATCGCCTGAACTTCCAATGAGGAATTCGATGCGATCGAATTGATTTTATGCCATGGACCGGCAGATTGCGGACTTCCAAGGATAATCAATGCGATCGAATCGATCAGAGTCTGACGGCGCGACCTGGGCGACGGTACTGTCTGAAGCCGTACGGCAAAGGCGGAAGGCTCTGAATCTCAGTCAGCTCGAGCTCGCACAACTCTCCGGTTGCGGGACGGCGTTCCTCTATGGACTCGAGAATGGGAAACCATCGCTGCGCCTCGACAAGGTCATCGACGTCCTGAAGGTTCTGGGGCTTCGGATGACGCTCGAACCGGGGCAGGGCGGAATCGCCTTCGGGGAGCGACTGAAGTGATTGACGTGAGGTCGATCGACGCGGTCGACGCCTACCGCGACCTGAACCGGGTCGGAAGGCTGACGCGGACGAAGCATGGGTCCGTGTTCGAGTACGACGAGGCATTCCTGGGCTCCTGATTGCCACGGGGGAGGACTGCGTCGGTGACGTTGCGGTCGCCGTTCCCGGCGAGGGGATTCCAGCTTCGACCAAGCGGGCAACGGAGGCTCCGCGACTGAAAGACGTCCTCTTCTCGGCGCTGTTCGCCCAGAGCCTTGCGCGCGCGGGTGAACCCGGGGGCGAACCCACGATCCCCGGTGTGCAGGAGAAGGTCTCTGCGTCGATGATCTCCTTTCCCGTACAGATCGCGCAAAGACGCGAGGCGCACATCCTCAAGTTGAACCCTCCCGACAAGCCGCGGCTGATCGAGAACGAGGCGTTCTTCATGGTGATGGCGAGGGCCTGCGGATTGGAGGTGGCGCGGACCCGGATCGTCCGAGACCGTGAGAACAACCCTGGCCTGCTCGTCACCCGGTTTGATCGCAGCTGGATGAAGGAGGAGAAGAGGCTCGTCCGTCTCCACCAGGAGGACGCGTGTCAGTTCCTCAATCGCTATCCGGCAGACAAGTACCGCATCAGCTGTCGTGAGATCGCCGAGGGCCTCTCGGTGTGCGCTGCACCGATAGCGGAGAGAGCCCGGTTCATCCGCCTGATCGCCTTCTCGTACCTCATCGCGAACGGTGACCTGCACGCGAAGAACGTGAGCGTCGCCGCGCTGGGCCCCGGGAGATCACTGAAGCTCAGCCCTGCCTACGACCTCCTGAGCTCGCTTCCCTACGGGGACCGGCGGATGGCACTCAAGGTCGAGGGTCGAGACGACAACCTCGCGGGCCGGTACTTTCTCCCATTTGGCGAACGGGTGGGGGTGAAAGCGGCCGCTGTGCGGAAGATCCTGGAGGACCTTCATGCCCGGTCCGAGCCGTGGCTCGAACGCGTGCCGGAGATCGGCCTGGACGAGCGACGGACCGCAGATCTGATGCGCGTCATGCGGAAGCGTCGAGAGGAGTTGGTCGAGTTCGAGTGACGCTCACTCGCTACTTCGATGCGCAGGGCGTCGCGTCGAACGAGCCCATCAGCGCGTCGCTCCCGAACTTCACCAGGAATGACCCGCGGGCATGCCCATTCGCCCCGGGCTCGAACGCGTCGAGCGTGAGGGTTCCGGAGGTCATGCTGCGCACGCCGGCGTTCCGGGTGGCGTACGATCCCCAGACTTGACCGCTCCTCTGCTGTGCTGCGCGGTAGGCCTGGTCCGAAACGACCACGTACTCCAGCGGCGCGGCACCCGTTTCGGGCAGGAACACGTGGAAGATCAGCTCCGGTCCCTCCTGCTGTGCCTCGGTGGCGTCGGAGAGCTTCCCGCGCAGCTCACACGCGCGTTCGTGCGGGACCTCCAGCAAGTGCAGACTCAACACGCCGTCGGCGTAGCCCGTGTTCATGATGGCCGCCTTCACCTCCAGGCGTTCATCCATGACGGTTCCGTTCGTCGAACCCGGTCCGCCGCACCCGGTGAGCACAAGAGCCAGCGGGATGATCTTCGCTTTGGACAACATCTCTAGAACCATCTCACGACCGGCGAATCTTGAAGAGTCCACACGAGAACAGGTTATCGGCGGCGGATGGCGAGAGTTTTGTAAGCTGACTTTACGACCCATGCAGCGACTCCCGCGCCGGCCGAGGCACCCGGGGGGCGGAACGAGGGTGACGCTCCGGCTGTCACCGTGACGAGCACGCATCGTCTGCAGGCGCGTGTTCACGCAGCGCAATCGGTGCACGCAGTGGCCTTGCTTCCGGGGGCTGGAGCAGGCGGCATCCTCGATGCAGGCCGACGGGCATGAGCGTCGCCATGAGCAGCCTGATGGAGCGCGATCACATCTCGTTGGGCGGTGTGATCGCCAGATCCGCAGTGGTCCACACGGTCACCTACTTCCTGGTCGGATTCGCGGCGTACCTCGTCTTCGACTACGCCACCGTGTTCAACGAGCCGGGCCTCGCCAGCTACATGAGACCCACCGACGACCCGCTGGTCCGCGCGGGAACCCTGTTCCAGCCCCTCCGCGGGATCCTCTTCGGGCTCGCGTTGTACCCGTTGCGAAGTGTGCTGTTCGAGCGCAGGAATGGCTGGGCAGTCACCTGGCTCGTTCTCGTCACAATCGGGATCTTCTCCACCTTCGGGCCCTCTCCGGGCTCGATCGAGGGCTTCGTCTACACCACGGTCCCGATCGGCCGTCAGTCGTGGGGGCTGGTGGAGATCCTCGTTCAGTCGCTGCTGCTCTCGTCGCTGCTGTTCTACTGGGTCCGTCATCCCGAGAAGCGCTGGTTGAGCCGGGTTCTGGTCGCCTTGTTCGTGGTGGTGATGGGGCTCCCCGCGCTGGGGTTGCTGGCGGCGCAGGCGAACGCGGGGGGCTGACGAGGGGGACGCATGAGGCCGCCAGCGCGGCTAGACTGCGCGCGCATGAAGCCCTCCTGGAAGCGCACGGCTGCGGTGTTTCTCGGTAGCCAGGCGCTCTCGCTGCTCGGCTCGTCGCTGGTGCAGTACGCGCTCCTCTGGCACGTCACGCTGCAGACGGGTTCGGGCGTGATGATGACGCTCTACATCGTGGCGGGCTTCGTGCCGACGTTCTTCCTCTCGCCCTTCGCCGGCGTCTGGGCGGACCGGTACGACCGCCGCAAGCTCATCATCTTCGCGGACGCGCTGATCGCGCTCGTCACCCTCGCGCTGGCGGTGGTGTTCAGTGTGCGCGAAACGGAGCTTTGGTTGATCTTCCTCGCCGCCGGGATCCGTTCGGTGGGCACGGCCATCCAGCAGCCGGCGGTGAACGCCCTGCTGCCACAGCTGGTACCCGAGGACCAGCTCATGCGGGTCAACGGCATTCAGGGCACGCTGCAGTCGGTCAACATGCTGGGAGCACCTGCGCTCGCGGGCTTCCTGATGTCGCTGGCGCCGCTCCAGGTCATCTTCTTCATCGACGTGGTGACGGCGGCCCTCGCCATCGCACTCATGGCGCTCCTGCGGCTGCCGGCACGTCCACGGGCGCCGGCGCAGGCAGGGGCCTCGCAGCTCCGTGAGATCGCCGACGGCTTCCGGTACATCCGCAAGCACCCGCACCTGGTGCCATTCTTCGGCTACGTGGGGACGATCCTGGTGCTCATCACGCCGGCCGCGTTCCTGACGCCGCTACAGACGACGCGCAGCTTCGGCGTCGAGGTGTGGCGGCTGACGGCCATCGAGATGGTCTTCTCGATCGGCATGCTCGCCGGCGGCGCCGCGATCGCGGTGTGGAGCGGCTTCGGCAACCGCATGCGCACCATGGTGGCTTCCTGCCTGGCCATGGGCGCGTGCACGGTGGGCCTCGGCGTGGTGCCGTCGTTCTGGGTGTACCTCGCGGTGATGGCGCTCTTCGGCGTTGCGTTGCCGTTCCACAACACGCCTGCCACGGTGCTGCTCCAGGAGCGCGTGGAGCCGGAGTTCCTCGGTCGCGTCTTCAGCGTGATGACCATGCTCTCCACCTCGCTGATGCCCCTGGCCATGTTGATCTTCGGCCCGCTGGCGGAGGCGGTCTCGATCGAACGACTCCTCCAGGTCACCGGCGCGCTGGTGCTTGCAATCGGGCTGATGGCGCCGATGCATCGCCGGTTGATGGCCTTCGGTGAGCGGCGGCAGGCGCCACCGGACGCCGAGGGCGCGCCGACGCTGACGGGGTGAACCGACCGGACATCACCCCACCCACACCCGCGCGTTGCGGAACATCCGCATCCACGGGCCGTCCTCGCCCCACTCGTCGGGGTGCCACGAGTTGATCACGGTCCGGAACGAACGCTCGGGGTGCGGCATGGTCAGGGTGATGCGGCCGTCGGCGTTGGTGATCGCGGTGATCCCCAGCGGCGAGCCGTTCGGGTTCGCCGGGTAGCGCGCGGCGGGCGCGCCGTGGTTGTCCACGAAGCGCCACGACACCAGCCCCTGTGAGAGGAGGTTCGCCGGGCCCTGCTGCTCGTCCCGGAACTCGGCGCGGCCCTCGCCGTGCGCCACCGCGATCGGCAGCCGCGAGCCCTCCATCCCGCGGAAGAGGATGGACGGGGACTTCACCACCTCGACCAAGCTGAAGCGCGCCTCGTACTGCTCCGAGCGGTTGCGCACGAAGCGCGGCCAGGCCTCGGTGCCGGGCATGAGCTCGTGCAGGGCGGACATCATCTGGCAGCCGTTGCACACGCCGAGCGCGAACGCGTCGGTGCGGTGGAAGAACCGGCTGAACTCGTCGCGGGCGCGGGCGTTGAAAAGGATCGACTTCGCCCAGCCCTCGCCGGCGCCGAGGACGTCTCCGTAGGAGAAGCCGCCGCACGCGACCAGGCCCTTGAACCCGTCGAGCTTCACGCGGCCGGCGAGGATGTCGGTCATGTGGACGTCGACCGCCTCGAATCCGGCGCGGGTGAAGGCGTACGCCATCTCGATCTGGCTGTTCACTCCCTGCTCGCGGAGGATCGCCATCTTCGGGCGCACGCCCTTGTGGACGTACGGCGCGGCCACGTCCTCCGCGGGATCGAAGGTGACCTTCGGCTGCAGGCCGGGATCGTTCGAATCGAGCTTCGACTCGAACTCCTCGCGTGCGCACTCCGGGTTGTCGCGGAGCGCCTGCATCTGGAAGGTCGTCTCCGACCACGCGCGCAGCAGTTCGAACAGCTCCGCCTTGAGCACGTCACGCCCCTGAGAGGTGAACGAGACCTTGCGATCCGCGGTGGGCGCGCCGATCCGGTGCACCAGGCCGCGCAGGCCCGCCGACTCGAGCGCGGCGACCACCGCATCGACCTCAGGGGCCTTGACCTGGAGGACCGCGCCGAGCTCCTCGGAGAACAGCGCCGCCACCGGATCTTCCCCGAGCCCGTCGAGCGACACGGACACGCCGGTGCGACCGGCGAACGCCATCTCCGCCACGGTGGCGAACAGGCCGCCGTCGGAGCGGTCGTGGTAGGCGAGCACCCTGCCTTCGCCCACGAGCCGCTGGACGCCGCGGAAGAACGACTTCATCCGCTCGGGATCCTCGAGGTCCGGGACCTGCTCTCCGACGAGGTTGTGGACCTGGGCGAGCGCGGAGCCGCCGAGCCGGTTCTTCGCCGCGCCGAGATCGATCAGCACCAGCGCGGTCTCGCCGAGATCGGTCCGCAGCTGTGGGGTCACGGTGCGGCGCACGTCGCGCACCGGCGCGAAGGCGGAGACGATCAGCGACAGCGGCGCGACGACCTCGCGCCTCTGGCCCGCGTCGCTCCAGGCAGTTCGCATGGAGAGCGAGTCCTTGCCGACCGGAATGGTCAGCCCCAGCGCGACGCACAGCTCCGGGCCCACTGCCTTCACCGTGTCGAACAGGGCCGCGTCCTCGCCCGCGTA
>JBAWAM010000474.1:0-1848 GCA_049589315.1 Myxococcaceae bacterium | reverse complement strand
GCGACGCCCCAGCCCGCGCGCGCGGCCAACGCCAGCAGCCTCCGCGCGCCCTCCTTGCGACGACCTGCCTTCCACGCGTCGCGCGCCTTTCCAAGCGCATCGCCTCGGCCCTTCTTCGGCGCGAGGAACTCCGGATCGCGCACCATCACCACCTTGCGCCCGGGGAACAGCGGCAGTGTGGCGAGCTCCTGCGCGACCTCGCGCGGCGAGGCCCCGTCCATCACCGACAGGTTCAGGCCCGCAGAGGCATCCGGAAGGATCTTCTTCACCAGATCGTCCGCGCCCTTGCGGACGAGGAACTCCTCGCCCACCAGCAGGTACAGCGACGCGGGCTCGCCCTTGTCCAGCTCCGCGAGCAGATCTTCCATCTCCAGGCTCACGCGGCCTCCGCGCCCGCAGTGCGGGCCATCTCGATCAGCATGCGCTCGAGCTGCAGCCGCGCGCTCCCGTTCCGGCTCGAGATCGCGTACTGCGCCAGCTCGATCAACCGGTGCCGCCGATGCACCTCGCCGTCGGACAGCTTCTCGGCGGCATTCTGCGCCAGCTCGGCGAGATCCCGGTTCACCAGGGCCCCCGCGTCGACACGCGCCACCGCGAGATCACGGGTCCACAGCGACAGGATCCGCAACACGTCCTCAGCGTCCGCGCGATCCCCACCGTGGGCGTCCGCGAACGCGATCAGGGTGCGCGCGTCGGAGAAGTCCAGCGCCTCGAAGGCGGAGACGATCTCCTTCCGCTGCGCCAGGCTCTTCACATCCAGCTCGAGGGCGCGCGACATGCTTCCGCCGGCCATCACCGCCACCAACCGCGCGGTCTCCTCGTCCAGCTTGCGTTCATTCCGAAGGCGCTCGGCGACGAAGGACTCCGGCAGCGGGCCGAAGTGAACCCGGCTGCAGCGGCTCCGGATCGTCGGCAGCAGCTCGTCCGGCGTGGACGCGCTCAAGATCAGCACCGTGCCCGAGGGCGGCTCCTCGAGCGTCTTGAGGAACGCGTTCTGCGCCGCGGTGTTCATCTTGTGCGCGGACGCGACGATGGCGATCTTCCGCTCCCCTTCCAGCGCGCGGAAGGAGAGCCTCTCCTGAAGCCCGCGGATCTGCTCGACCTTGATCTCGCGCGACGGCGTCCCGGTGAAGTCGCTGCGTCCGGCGATCCCGCGGGAGACCTGCTCGTCCTCGGGCATGAGCCAAACCACGTCGGGGTGGTTGCGCCGGGCGACGCGGCCACACGTCGCGCAATCACCACAGCCTTCCCCCGGGCGCTCCGGGCACATCAGCGCCTGGGCGAAGGCGATGGCCGTCAGCTCCTTGCCGACGCCTTCTGGCCCGGCGAACAGCCAGGCGTGGTGGATGGCTCCGGAGCGCAGCGCGGCGCTGAGCGCGTCGACTGCGCGGGGCTGACCCTGGACGGCGGCGAGTGTCATTGGATTTCTTTGATCGCGGGCGAGTGCCGGGAAGTCAAGCTTGACCGGGTCGGCGCGCTGTTTGACCATGCCTCGGCCTTGACCCAGTTCCTGCAGAGCAGCAACGTCTCACTGATCGCAGGCGCCCTCCTCCTGCTCGTCCTCATGGGCATCCGTACGATGACCCGCGACAAGGATCTGCGCCAGGACATCCGGGGTGCTGCCGTCCTCGTCGCCGTCTTCATCGTCCTCCGGGTATCCGGTTGGCTTTTCGAAGACCATCTCTCGAAGAGCGTCGCCTCGCTGTTCAGGCTCGGCTGGATGCTCACCTTCGCGTTCGGGACCATCCGCTTCGCGGTCGGGGTCGCCCTGTGGGTCTTCCGGTTCCAGAAGAAGACGCCAACGCCGAAGATCGTTCGAGACGTCCTCAGCTTCACGCTGTACGCGCT
>JBAWAM010000473.1:0-23266 GCA_049589315.1 Myxococcaceae bacterium | reverse complement strand
TTCCAGGCGCTGGCGACGCAGACCCGTGACCTCCTCGATACCCTGGGCGTCGACAAGGTCGCGGTGGTCGGTCACTCGATGGGTGGAATGGTCGCGACCCGTTTCGCGCTGATGTTCCCCGACCGTGTGGAGAAGCTCGCGCTGGTCAACCCGATCGGGCTCGAAGACTGGAAGCGCTACGCGCCGTACACGAGCGTGGACCAGGTCTTCCAGGAGGAACTCAAGAAGACGCCGGAGGGCATCCGGGCGTACATGCAGCAGTTCTATTTCGCCGGTCAGTGGAAGCCCGAATACGACGAGCTCACCGACATCCTCTCGGGCTGGACGCGCGGTCCGGATCACGAGCGGATCTCGTGGGTGGCTGCGCTCACGCAGGACATGGTGTTCACGCAGCCGGTGCTCTACGAGTTCCCCGACCTTCGCGCGCCCACGCTGCTGATCATCGGCCAGCGGGATCGCACCGCGATTGGACGCGCCGCGGCACCCCCGGAAGTTCGTGAGCAGATGGGCGACTATCCGAAGCTGGGAAAGGCGGCGGCAGCGGCCATTCCCAACTCGACCCTGGTCGAGCTGCCCGGCATCGGTCACATTCCACAGGTAGAAGCGTGGGATGCGTATCGCGACGCACTTGTCACGTTCCTGGGGCAGTGACCGCGCGCGCCGGGGGTTGATCCAGAGGGAGTCCCATTCATTCCTTCTGGAGGGCCCATGCACGGATTTCACCTCACGACGTCGCGTCGAGAGAGGAAACACTGCTGCTCACGGGGCGGACTCATAGGAATGGCGCCTCCCATCGCGCAGGATCTCGATCCGGACCCCGAGGTCGTCCGGGTGGAGCTGGAGGCGCGCGAGGACGAGTGGGAGATCGCGAGCGGTTGTCGGGTCCGCGCAGCGACGATCAACGGCTCGGTTCCGGGCCCGACCCTACAGGCAAGGGTGGGGCAACTCCTGAAAGTACAGGTGACGAACAACCTCTCCGAAGTGCTGACGCTGCATTGGCACGGCCTGCAGGTCGCCTCCCACCTCGACGGCACAGAGGTCATCCAGCGCGGCATCCCGCCCGGAGCGACCTTCGAGTACAGCTTCCGCGTAGGGGAAGCGGGCACCTTCTGGTACCACCCGCACCCGCACACCAACGGCTCGTTGGCGTCGGAGCGGGGGCTCTACGGTGCGGTGATCTTCCGGGACGAGGGTGAACCGACGCTCGATGGGGAAAAGGTGCTGCTGCTCGACGAGGCATCACTCGAGCGCATGGGCTGGCTTCCAGGGAGCTCATTGCAGGTCGGCTTGCCTCGGGGCAGAGCAGACGACCTTCGCATCGTCAATGGCCGCGCACATCCGGCGCTCAGGATGGCCGCAGGCACCATCGAGCGCTGGCGCATCATCAATGTGTCGTTCAGCAGCTGCATGCGCCTGTCGATTGGTGGCGAGCCCTTTCAGATCCTCGGCACCGACGGCGGCTTTCTCTCGTGGCCCGTGAAGGCCTGGGAGGTCCTGCTCGCGCCGGGAAATCGAATCGACCTCGCCGTGGGGCCCTTCGCCGAGGGCTCGCGGGTGCACATCCATGCGCTCCCCCTGGCGCCGGGTGAGCCCGCCGGCGACTTCGCCACGGTTCGCGTCGGCCCTCATCGCAAGTCGCATGGGTGGGTCCCGAAGGCGCTCAAGCGCATCGAGCGGCTCGTCCCCTCGGATACGGTCGTCGTGGTCAATCAGACGGTGCGTCTGTCGGGCCCACCGGCGTTCCGCCGGCCGCGCTTCTTCGGGGAGGGGAGCGTGCCGCACCACATCGAGCCGGTGCGGGTGGGCACGGTGCAGGTCTGGGACGTGGTGAATGAAGGGGCGAACGACCAGGCCTTCCACCTGCACGGGTTCTTCTTCCAGGTCCTCGACGTGAACGGGGTCGAACCGCCCTTCAACTCGTGGGCGGACACCTGCAACGTGCCGGCGGGAGGTCGTGTTCGCATCGCCTGGCTCCCCGAGGACCGACCCGGATCGTGGCTGTTCCACTGCCACGTCCTCAGTTCGGAGAGCGGCCCGGCGCACTTCGACATCCTCCGGCCCGACGAAGAGCCGCGGATGCTCTCTCACCTGTACTGAGTGAGTTGCTCCCATGCGCGCACGGTGCGGGCTGTGCGGGCCTTGCCGGCGACGTCCAGGAGCACCCTGTCGCGCTCCCACGCCGCGCGGACGGGTTCCGGGACCTCCGACCACAACGGGGAGAGCTCCTCGACGACGGCACGCGTTCCGGCGATCGCTCCCGCGAGCGCGAGGTGCACGCCGGGCGACCTGGGGGACTCCGCCGCGAGCGCGCGCAGCGAGACGAGGAGGCTGGCGAGGCGTTCGCGAACTGCTGTGGGCCATTGCGCGCGGGCGCCGACGGAGAGGAGATACGCGAGGATCGCCGCGTGGACGTGGATGTCCTCGACGGTGCGGAAGGGCTTCACCCAATCGTCCCAGCCGTCTCCGGGAAGCAGGTCGTCGTCCCGCACCTCGACCCGGTCGAGCACGACCTCCGCGTGCATGACCTCGGGTACGAACGGGGCAGGGGGCTGCGGAACGATCTGCACGCCCGCCCTCGAACGCTCGACCAGCGCCACCCGAAGGCGGGCACGCGCCTCCGGGGACTCACCGGGCTGCTGTGCGACTCGGGCGAGCACCAGCAGCTTCGTCCCGGCGAGGATCACCCAGCGCTTGTGGCCGCTCAGCCGCCAGACCGGCCCTTCATGGGTGAGCGTCGTCTGGATCGCCCGCGGGTGGGCTCCGCCCTCCTCGGTCGCTGCGAGGGACGCGAGGGTGGACCTTCCGAGAATGGGGAGCAGCGCGTGCAGCGCCGCTCCGTAGCCCGCGGCGAAGGCAAACCCTGGCCGGTCGACTGCGGAGCCTCCCGCGATGGCGCGGTCTACCGGGCGTTCCAGTCCCGCCGCATCCTCGACGTGCCAGGCCCAGAAGGCCTCGGTCGAGCTGAACTGCAGGGCCTCGCGTCCCACGATCGCCCGCGCAATGACGTCCATCCGTGTCCTCCGGCGCGCCATCCTCCCCGAACAGGCAGCCGTGTGTCGCGTTGCTTGTCGGGCGGGAATTCGGTGCACACCTTTCCAGTGTGGGTGTCGACTGGTGGAGGGGGGCTGCCTGCACGCTGGTGCTCGCCGCGGCGTGCGCGCACGTCGACGACCGTCCACCCGGGCCGGAGATCACCCGGTTCGACATCGAAGGGAACGAGCAGCTCGCGGAAGGGGCGATCAAGGACCGGATCGTCACCGACTCGCCCACCTGGGTGCCGTTCACGAAGGAGCCGCGCTTCAATCGGAACGTCTGGGCAGCCGACGTGGAGCGCGTCCAACGCTTGTACCAGGCGCGCGGCTTCTACCAGGCCCAGGTCTCGGACGAGGTCGAGTACGTCGGTCGTGGCCGGGTGGCGCTGACGCTTCGGGTCGTCGAAGGTCAACCGACGCGGATCCAGCACGTGGAGATCACGGGACTGGAAGCGCTTCCCGAAGGGGAGCGCGCAGCGGTCCTCGAACGAATCGGCCTGGGCGAGGGCGACGTCTTCGTGGAGGAGCCCTTCGAGGCTGCGAAGGACCGTGTCCTCCAGGCGCTGCACGCGTATGGCTACGCAGAGGCGGAGGTCGAAATCCGGGCGACCGTCGATCTGGGCGCGCGGGAGGCGACCGTACGCATCGGCGTGGAGCCGGGCCTGCGCTACCGCTTCGGCGCAGTCCAGGTCAAAGGGAGCGGCGCCGACGAGGTGGAGCCCTGGCGGATCGAGGAGCTGGTCCGGGAGTCCGTCGAGTACCAGGCCTTCTTCTCACCGGAGGCAATGAACGAGGCCCAGCGGCGGATCGTCGGGCTCGGCGTGTTCGGTGCGGTGAGGGTCGTCGCAGGCGAGGGCGATCCCGGAACTGGCACCGTCCCCGTGGTCGTAGACGTGACCGACGCCCCACTCCGAGAGCTCGCGCTGGGAGGCGGCCTCGGCGTCGAACAGCTCCGGTGGGACGCCTCGCTGGTCGCGCGCTTCACGCACCGCAACTTCCTCGGCGGGCTCCGGCACCTCTCGATGGAGGCGCGCGCGGGGTGGGCGTTCATCCCGAACGTCTACTCCCGGGTCAGAGGAGAGTCCCTGTTCTCGGACAGCGGCCCCATCGGGCTGCTCGCTGCGAAGGTGCGTCAGCCCAGGTTCCTCCACCCGAACCTGTCGCTCACCGCGCAAGTCGAGCTGAAGCGGGACCTGGAGCCTGCTTTCTCCTTCATCGGCGCACGCGGACGCGTGAGCGTGCCGTGGCACCTCCGGTCCGGCCTGCTGATCGAGACCTCGTACAACTTCGAGCTGTATCGGCTCGACGAAGGCTTCACGGACATCGACCCAGAGGCGCCGAGGCTGCTGTTCGGGTGCGGTCAGACGTGCTCGCTCTCGTATCTGGAGCAGGCCATCGCGCTCGATCGACGCGATGACCCGCTCGAGCCGAAGCGGGGGTACTACCTGGGTCTGGCGATCCAGGAAGGCGGCGGGCCGCTCGGCGGGAGTTTCGACTACGTGCGGATCCTCCCCGAGGTCCGCGGTTATGTCTCGGTGTTGGCCGACCGTCGCCTGACCTTCTCGGGGCGGATTCGCGTCGGCACGCTGATCCCGATCGGAGGGGGGACCTTCGACTCTCCGATCGTCGCGCGCTTCTTCTCGGGAGGGGATGGGATGCGGGGCTTCGGTGTCCAGAGGCTCTCACCGACCCGTCTGGTGGAGCGACGGACAAACGAAGGGCGGGTGCTCGAGCCCGTGCCCATCGGCGGCAATGGGCTGTTCGAATCGTCCCTGGAGGTTCGCTATGCCCTGACACCCGAGGTGACCCTGGCGACCTTCGTCGACGCGGGCTTCGTGACGTCCCAGTCCGTCAGGCTCGCGCTGCCGTACTTCTCGGAGAACCTGCTGGTAGGGGTCGGAGGTGGAGTGCGCTACCGCACGCCGGTCGGCACTGTGCGACTGGATGTGGCCTTCCGACCGGACATCGGGCCGCCCCTGCCCGTGTTCGATCCGCCGAGCGAGCAGCCAATCTTCCTGCCCGGCAATGGGTGCTTCGGGTTCGGCCGCACCGCGTCGTCGCGCGCGGGATCGCCAGAGGGGATCTGCTCGATCCACCTCTCGGTGGGGGAGGCCTTTTGAGGCGGTGGGCGAAGCGGCTGGGCATGGCGCTGCTGGTGGCGCTGGGGACAGTGTTCCTGGTCGCCTCGGGAGCCTGGCTGTACCTGTCCACCGGGCCCGGTGAGGACTGGCTCCTGCGTGAGGTGGAGGGGCGGGTCGACGAAGCCATCGCAGGGTCGGTGCGGGTAGGCGGCCTCGAGCTGCTGGCGGCAACCGTCACCGTGACCGACGTCCGGCTGTTCGATCCCGAAGGCAAGCCCGTTGCGCAGGTGGAGCGCGCACGGGTCGTGGTCGCACCGCTCGCGCTGCTTCGACGAACGATCCAGATCGACAAGGCGATCATCGTTCGCCCCGAGCTGTCGATCGTGCGCGACGAGCGCGGGAGCAATCTGGAGCGCGCGCTCGCCCCGACCCGTGAGCAGCCGGAGCCTCGGAAGACGGAGGGCGGAGAGCCGCTCAACCTCCGGATCAATGGCATTTCGGTGGAGGGGGGGAAGCTGCTCCTGCGGACCGACGGAAACGAACGCGAGCTTGCGCTCACGACGTTGGATGCGACCGGGTCGTTCGAGAACGGAGAGAGGTTCATCGACGCGGAGCTGGAGGCGCAGGGTCAGGTCGATGAACCCGCGCACGGCCCGCTCGCGCTGAAGGTCCGGGCGCACCGTGACAACGGCGAGTGGAGCGGGAGCGTGCGCTTCGAGGCCGCGGGCGCCCAGGTCGTGGCGGAGGGCGCCTCGCACGGTCCGCGCACCCGGGTACAGCTCAGCGAGCTCGTCCTCCCTCCGGACGTCACCCAGGCGGTGTTCTCCTGGTGGCCGCTGGTCGCGGAGGTCCGCGGACAGGCCCGGTTGGTGCGCGAGGATCGACAGGTCCAGGTGGAGGTCGCCCTCGACGCCGCGTCGGCGAACGTCACGCTCCAGGGCGAGTTCGATCTCGAGGCGTGGACCTCCCGCGGGGTCAGACTGGAGATCCGGGACGTGAATCTGGCCGAGCTCGTTCGGGACGGACCCCGCTCGGACATCGATCTCCAGGCGCGAGCTTCCGGGGGCGGTCGTTCGCTGGAGACGATGCAGGGCGAGGTGCTGGTCACTGCGCCCGCATCGCCGGTGATGGGCGCCCAGTTCGGGCCGATCCGAGTCGATGCCCGCGCGGACGAAGGGACGATCTCCCTGCGTGCGCTGAAGCTCGCCGTCCCCGGGTTGTCCTTGAACGCCAAAGGAGAGGCCACGCCGGAGCGGGTCGAGCTCGCAGGCACCGCGGTGGCTCGCAACCTCGGGCTCTTCGCGCGAACACTGGGCCGCTTCGCTGGGCCGAAAGGGCTGCAACTCGACGGGCAGGGGCGGGCATCGTTCCGACTTCAGGGCCCCACCCGGAACCCGACCCTGTCAGTGGAAGCGAACTTCCCGGTGCTCGAGTGGCAGGGACAGGTCTCGCGCGGCGTGGACGTCGATCTCGAGGTTCCCGACGTGGGGATCCGCCTCCGACAGCTTCGCGAACCCGCCCCGAACGTCGAACCCTCCGCAGGGACGCCGCGGTCGCGGGTCGTCCCGGCAGTCGCGCGTCGAGGTTTCACCGTGGTGCCGGCGCAGGAGGGGCGGCCGCCGCGTCCGATCAAGCTGCGCGTGCAGGTGGAGGACCTCGGTTTCGAGGAGCTGCTGAAGCGCGTAGGTCTGGAGATCGCCCTCGACGGCGTGACCGAAGCGAAGGTCCAGCTCTCCGGAACGCCGGAGGATCCCGGCCTCGATCTCCGGGTGCGGCTCAACCGGGTCATGGCAGAAGGACTCCCGCCCCTGGACGTCACCGTCACCGCGCGAAGCAGACCCGGCGAGCCGATCACGCTTGGACTCGCCACGACCGCGGACGAACAGTCGAATCGCCTGACCGTGCGACTGCCGTGGTCGCTCGGCGCTCTGTTCCGGCGACGGCCCACGGCGGAGGACGCGCTCGGCGCCTCGTACGTGGTCACCGGCGAGCTCGGCGGCCTCCCGGTTCCGCCTGCGCTGCTGGGACTCAAAGGCAACCCCATCCTCAGCGGGACAATTGACGTCCAGGGCACGCCGCGATCGCCGCGGGGACGGGCGGAGTTGATCGTGAGCGGGATCGGAGGGGGATCGCTCCCACCGCTCGCGCTGGGGCTGGACCTTCGGCTTCAGGGGGACACGACCCGCGCCCTGGTGAATGTCACCCAGGGAGAGCACTTGATCGCACGGCTGGATTCGACGGTGGCCGCCGGACCGTTGCGCCTTCGAACCGTGCTGGAAGACCCGGGCCTGCCGATCGAAGGAGAGCTGCTCGTCGGGCCGGTGTCGTTCGCGGATTTGACGACCTTCGCGACCTGGCTGCGTCCGGACGCGGAGGTGAGGCTCCCTGCGGGCGGGCTCGTCTCCGGTCACGTCTCCTTCAAGGGCTCGCTGGCGAAGCCGGAGGTCGACGCGGACGTCGCGCTGTTCGGACTCGCCGCCACGGAGCAGGCGCGCCCCGGCGACCTGCTGGTTCGCGGCGGGTATCAGAACGGCAGGCTGGCTCTGTCGGCCAGGGTCGTGGGCCCGACCGCCGGCTCGATGGAGTTCGCCGTGAGCGCCCCCATCGAACTTTCGCTGCAGCGGCTGCGCGCAGGCATCGACCTGGAGACGCTCGCGTTCGAGGGCTCGGTGAGGGCGACGGGAATGGACCCGGCCTTCCTGTCGGGACTGACGCCGCAGCTGCTGCACCTGGGGGGCCGAATCTACGCCGACGCGAGGATCGCCGGGTCGGTCAGTCAGCCGAATCTCCAGGGAGAGGTTCGCTGGGAGGACGGCGAGGTCGACGTGGCCGGCTATGGCAGCTACCGCGAGATCCAGCTCGTGGCGCGGGGGGATCGCGACCGCGTCATTGTCGAGACCCTCACGGCTTCTTCGGGAGGAGGTACCGCTGCGGTCACCGGCGCGCTTCAGCGGAGCGGGGGAGAAGGCTACGCGCTCGACGCCCGGATCGGACTGGATCGGTTCCCCATCGTGAACCAGGACCAGCTCGTCGCGCACGTGACCCTCGCGGCCACCGCGAAGGGTCTCGTCACCCTGGACCGGGTGGTGATCTCTCCGCTGGAGATCTCCCGCGCGCGCGTCGTCCTGCCGACGCTCGTGCAGAAGAACCTCCAGTCGCTGGAGCCGCCGAAGAACGTCGAGTTCGTCCTCAACGGGCAACCGGCTTCCCCGGCCGGTCAGAAGGGCGCTCCGGCCACGCCAGAGAAGGGAAAGCGCCGGGAGCGCCGGCTCACTTTCGAGGTCGAGATCAGCGCGCCGCAGAGCCTTCTGGTGATCGGCCCGGACTTCAATGTCGAGCTCGGGCTGATCGAGGGCTTCCGCGTCCAGGTTGAGGACGAGCCAGTGCTCTCCGGAACGGTCCGGATCATCCGGGGCGTCCTCGAGGTCTATGGGCGCGAGTTCAGGCTCGAGGCGGACTCCACCGTGAGGTTCAGCGGTTCGCCGCGGAAGCCGGACCTCGACGTGACCGCGCTGCACGTGAACGCGAGCGAGGACGTGACGATCACGCTCGCAATTCGCGGGGTCCCGCCGGAGCTGGAGATCACGCCCTCATCCGACCCGCCGATGAGCGAGACGGAGATCTACACGCTGCTGGCGACGGGGCGCCGTCTGACCGAGCCGGGGCCTGCCTCGGGAGGAATCGGGGCTTCGGCGGTGTCCCTGCTCGGAGGTGTCATCACCGGGCGCCTGGAGCAAGGCATCTCCGAGTTCGTGCCGGTCGACTATCTCCGGATCCAGCCCGGCGCAGAGGGTTTCACCGGCACGCGCATCGAAACGGGGAGCCAGCTCACCGACCGGCTGTTCCTCGGACTGGAGACGCAGATCGGCGCGGAGGTCCCCTGGGGGCAGAACCGCAGTCAAATCGAGATCGACTACCAGTTCAGCCGACGGATCGTCCTCGAGCTGATCTATGGCGACGCGCGCGTAGGCTCTCTCGAGCTGTTGTGGCGCAGGCGCTACTGAGAGCATCAGGTCGGCCGGCCGAGCCGGACGTCCATGCGTGCGACGTCCGGGGGTCCCAGACTCCAATAGATGGACCCGGAGGTCTTCGATGCACGGATGCGCACGTTCGAGCGTGCGGTGGACGTGCGGGCGATCCCGGGGGTCCACCTGGTCGCGCGGGTGGACGGCCGGAGCTTCACCCGTCTTCTGCGCGAGGTGCATCGGTTCGAGCCGTTCGATGAACGCGTCCGGGACATCATGGGCGCCACTGCCGAGCACCTGATGCGCTGCGGCTTCCGGACCCTCTTCGCGTACACCCAGAGCGACGAGATCTCCGTCTGGATCCATCCGCAGGACGACGCCTTCGGTCGGCGGCTCTCCAAGCTGCAGTCCATCCTCGCTGGTGAAGCCAGCGCCCGCTTCTCCCTGCTGCTCGGGTCGATGGGGACCTTCGACTGCCGCATCTCCCAGCTCCCCGACCTCGAGGCGGTGGTCGACTACTTTCGCTGGCGCGCGGGGGACGCGGAGCGCAACGCCCTGAACACCCATGCGTGGTGGACGCTCCGGAGGGAGGGGAAGGGCGTGCGGGAGGCGGCGGAGACACTCCGGAGGATGGACCTGGACGACCGTCGCCGCCTGCTCGCGGATCGCGGGCGTCCGATCGAGGGCGCGCCCGCATGGCATCGCCGCGGCGTCGGGGTGTACTGGCGAAGGGTGCCGCACGTCGGAACGGACCCCCGGAGCGGAGCGAAGACGACCACGGTCCGGACCCGGCTGTTCCGGGATCTGGAGCTGCCCGGGGGCGCGGCGCTGCAGGCGTTTGTTCGCGAGCGAGCAGGCGCTGGCATCGTGTCGGATTAGCTGCTACGCGAAGCCGCAGCGGAAGGACGTTCGCCGCCAGACCGTTGAGAGAAGACGCCACCATGACGGACATCGCCAAACCGAGCCACTTCATCCAGGACATCGTCGACGAGGACAACCGAACCGGACGTTGGGGCGGCCGCGTCCACACACGGTTCCCTCCGGAGCCGAACGGCTACCTCCACATCGGTCACGCCAAGAGCATCGTCCTCAACTCCGGACTGGCGCGCGCCAACGGCGGCACGTTCAACCTGCGCTTCGATGACACCAACCCGACGAAGGAAGAGCAGGAGTACGTCGACTCCATCATCCACGACGTGAAGTGGATGGGGGCGGACTACGAGGATCGGATCTTCTTCGCGTCGGACTACTTCGACACGATGTACGAGTGGGCCACCCGCCTGATCAATTCCGGCAAGGCCTACGTCTGCGACCTCTCCGCGGACCAGATGCGCGAGTACCGTGGCACGCTCACCCAGCCCGGCCGCGCGAGCCCGTTCCAGAACCGCTCGGTCGAGGAGAACCTGGACCTGTTCCGCCGCATGCGCGACGGCGAGTTCCCGGATGGTTCGAAGACCCTCCGCGCGAAGATCGACATGAGCTCGGGGAACCTGAACCTCCGGGACCCGGTGATGTACCGGATCGTGCGCGCGCCGCACCACCGGACCGGGACGAAGTGGAACATCTACCCGACCTATGACTGGGCGCACGGGATCGAGGACTCGATCGAGCGGATCACCCACTCGGTCTGCACGCTCGAGTTCCAGGACCACCGCCCGCTGTACGAGTGGTTCCTGAAGGAAGCCGGCGAGTACTGCCCGCAGCAGATCGAGTTCGCGCGGCTGAACCTCACCCACACCGTGCTCAGCAAGCGCAAGCTCCTGCAGCTCGTGAAGGGCGGGCACGTGCGCGGCTGGGACGACCCGCGCATGCCGACCATCTCCGGCCTGCGTCGGCGTGGTTTCACCGCCTCGGCGATCACTGCGTTCTGCGAGGCCATCGGCGTCAGCAAGGCGGCGAGCGTCATCGACGTGGGCCGGCTCGAGTATGCGATCCGCGAGGAGCTCAACCGCACCGCTCCGCGGCGGATGGCGGTGCTCCGCCCGCTCAAGGTGGTCATCGAGAACTACCCGGAGGAGCAGGTCGAAGAGCTCGAAACGATCAACAACCCGGAGAACCCGGCCGAGGGCACCCGCAAGGTCCCGTTCTCGCGCGAGCTGTACATCGAGCGGGAGGACTTCATGGAGGACCCGCCGAAGAAGTTCTTCCGCCTGGCGCCCGGTCGCGAGGTGCGCCTGCGCTCCGCCTACTTCATCACGTGCAGGGAGGTGGTGAAGGACGCGAGCGGCGAGATCACCGAGCTGCGCTGCACCTACGATCCCGCCACCCGCGGCGGCGACGCGCCGGACGGCCGGAAGGTGAAGGCGACGCTGCACTGGGTGTCGGCGAAGCACGCCGCCCCCATCGAGGTCCGGCTCTTTGATCGTCTCTTCAGCGTCGAGGACCCCGAGAGCACGAAGGACGACTTCCTCAAGCACATGAACCCCAACTCGCTCGAGGTCCTCTCGCAGGCCTTCGCCGAGCCCAGCCTGGGCCAGGCGGACGAGGGCGAGCGGTTCCAGTTCGAGCGCCTGGGGTACTTCTGCGTCGACCCGGATTCGACCGCGGAGCGCCGCGTCTTCAACCGGATCGTCTCGCTGAAGGACTCGTGGGCGAAGGAGCAGGCGAAGGAGAAGTCCGTCGCCTGAGTCAGCTCGCGCGCAGCGCCGCGACCGCGAAGAGCGCCCACCCCACGAGGAAGGCGACCCCTCCGAAGGGCGTGATCGCGCCGAGCCCGCGCACACCGCTCAACACCAGCGCGTAGAGGCTTCCGGAGAACAGGACGATCCCTATCTGCAGGGCAATCCCCGATCCCTGGACCAGCGGGCCGGGACGGTGCGCGGCGAGGAGCCCGACCGCGATCAGCCCGAGCGCGTGGTACATGTGATAGCGCGCGCCCGTCTCGAACGTGACGAGCAACTCAGCGGCGACGCGGCGACGCAGCCCGTGCGCGCCGAACGCGCCAACGGCCACCGCGAGGAAGGCGTTCGCCGCACCTAGAACCAGCCACAACCGCATCGTAGACCTCCTGGAGCGAGTGGGGTGCTAACAGGCTCAGGCGCTCCTTGCCTCCACGATTTGTTGGTATGGGCCGGTGCGAGGCAGGACGAAGGTGATGGTGGTGCCGACGTCCAGCTCGCTCTCCACGTTCACCGTGCCTTCGTGAGCGTCCACGATGCCCTTGACAATGGACAGCCCCAGCCCGATCCCGAAGGCGCCGCTGCTGTTGCTGGCCCGCCGGTACCGGTCGAAGATCTGCGGGATCTCAGACGCCACGATCCCCCGCCCCGTGTCTGAGATGCGGAAAAGCGCGCGGCCGCTGCTCAGCTCGAGTGAGACCCGGATGCGCCCGCCGCTCGGGGTGAACTTCAGCGCGTTGCCGAGCAGGTTCGACAGCACCTGGAGCACCCGGCCCCGATCGCAGCGCACGGTCAGGGGCGCCGACGGCAGCGCCACCTCCAGTCGCAGGCCCGCCTGCATCGCGATCGGCCGAACGGTGTCGACGGCTTCGGCAGTCACCCGCACCACGTCCTCGTCGCTGAGCGAGAGCTCGAGCTGCCCGCTGTGGACCCGTGCCGACTCGAGCACGTCCATGATCAGCATCTCCATCTGCCGGGTGGTGCGGATGATCCCGCGCACACCTTCCACCGCATCCGGCGGGGCCACGCCGGCCAGACGCCGCTCGAGCATGAGCGCGCGCAGGTGGATGGCGCTCAGCGGCGTCTTCAGATCGTGGGAGGCCACGTTGATCAGCTCGTCCCGGAGCGTCACCGCCTTCACCGCCGCGGCATGCAGCCGCGCGTTCTCGATGGCGAAGCCTGCGCGACGTCCCAGCTCCAGCGCGGTGAACACGTCCCGCGCTTCGAAGCGGCGATCCTGTGCGGTGGAGAGGAGGGTCAGCGCACCGAGCACCTGCTCCCGCACGACCAGGGGAACCACGATGTAGCCGCAGATGCCGAGCTCGCGCAGCACCGCCGTCTGCTCCGGCGTGGAGGCCAACGTTTCCGACTCGTCCCCGTCGATGTCGCCCCATGCCGGCGTCCGTGTCCGGATGGCGCGGGCGATGGGGGAGCGCATCACTCCGTTCACCGGGAAGGCCAGGAGCTGCTCCGCCAGCACCTGCCGTCTGGGTTCGGCGTGCGCTGCGGCGACGCGGCGAAAGCCTTCCGGCGTCTGCAGGTCAACCAGGGCGACGTCTCCCAGGTGGGGCACCGCCGCGCGCGCGACCCGCTGGACGGTTTCGTCGAAGTCGAGCGACCCGCCCAGCCGGATCCCCGCGTCCAGCAGGAAGCGCAGGTCGGCCTCGGCGCGGTGGCGCTCAGTGATGTCCTCGTTCACGACCACCGCTCCGCGCACCGTTCCGTCGGCGTCACGGATGGGGACGGCAGACTTGACCACGACCCGGGTGCGGCCCTCGGCGCCTTCGACGCGGACGACCTCGTTGAGCGTGGACTCGCCCTCCTGCAGGGCCCGGGAGACCGCCCAGTCCCCGACGAGCGGGTGATCCGCTTCTGACGACGGCACGGGCGCGCGTCCCCAGATCCGACGGCAAGCCGGATTCATCTGCACCGGCTTCCCCTCTGCGTCGGCGATCCAGACCCCCACCGGGAGGTGCTCCAGGACCTGACGGAGGAGCTCCTCGCTGCGGCGGAGCTCTGCCTCCCGGGCCTTGAGCTGCGCGTGGGCGCGGCGGAGGACATCGAGATCCTCCAGCGTCTGCTTGAGGCCGAGCTCTTTATCAACCGCCATGGCGGCGAGCTGGGCACGGTTCCTGGCCTCGACCTCGAGGGCGGCGTCTCGCCGCAGAACGAAGGCCGCCCGGTCGCAGACCAGCTCGAGCGCGGCCAGGCTCTCCGGATCCGGGATGAAGGCTTCGGAGCTGGCGATGCACAGGACGCCCTGGTGCTGTTCGCCCGCCCAGAGGGACACGGCCAGGCCACCCGGTACCGGAGGGTCGTCGCCGTCCATCAGGACCGCGCCGTCGGCGTCGTGCGCCTTCCTGGCCATGGCCAACCACAGCGACTCGTCGAGCGGGGCCCCGGCCGCCCCCGCCCACGGGCGGATCGCACGGACCATGGGTCCACTTGCCCGGGTGCAGACGATCGCAGCCCGGGACCCCGGAAACAGGTCCGTGCAGAACGCAAGCGCGAGTCCGAGCAACTCATCAATGTCACCAACGTGACGCGCAGCCCGTGAAAAACCGGACAAGCGCGCCCAAGGCGTTCCTGCGGCGTGCCCCAAACGCCGCGGGTGATCGCCCATCGAATCAGGCGTCATATGTCCCCCCAACAAAACTTCATGGTCCTTTTAGCCCAGGCTTTTTAACTGCGGCGAGACGTCGAGACCACCGAACAGTCGACCTGTACTGTTTTGTGCGTTTTGCGGGGCAAGACGCCCCATTCTGCGAGGCAGGAAGCCTCGGTTTCGGTGCCACTGGCCAGCAGGAGGCGACGGGACCAGATCCTGATCATGCATACGTCAGAAGGTGAGCTTCCAGAATGGGTGAACCCCTCTCATCCGCCTCTGTCGAAGGAGGAGTTCCTGGCCGAGGCCGAGGAGAGTGGCGCTCCGGAGCTGGCCCTGCGGTTTCTCCGTTCGCTTCCGGCGGCCGCAAGGCCCACATTGCCGATGTGCCGGCGGTATGCTGAACATGTGTTCAGCATGAACCGCAGCGACCTCATCCTTCTCGCAGTCGTCCTGGGCCGGGTATTCATGCGCCTCGGGATGAAGGGCCACGCGCACACGCTGAGGCTGTACTTCCTCGCGCTCCGCCACGGACTCACCCAGGGGCAGCGGCACGTGGTGAAGGTGGACTGGTCGGAGGATGCCGTCCTCGAATGGCTGAAGGTGCTGCGCGTGCCGCCGTACCAGGATGCTTATCCAGTCCGACGTCGAGGCTCCGGGTGCGACCGGTGCGCGCCCGGAAGTGGCCATCCGGTGGAGATCTCGACGCTGCTCACCTTCGCCGGCGGCGCGAAGATGGGCTGTCGGACCTGCGGTCGCGCGTGGCTGGAGTTGGAGGATGCCCGGGTCACCCCTGGTCAGCCTGCCGACGGCGGATCGGGAGGTACTCAGGACGCCACATATTCTCGTCGATGAAGGTTTCCAGATCGTCCGGTCGGGCGCGGGTGGCGACGCCTTCCTTCCAGGCAGCATCCATCACCGCCGCGGCGACCCGCCGACTCGCGGACCGCAGCCGATCGATGCGCGGGAAGACGGCGCCCAGCGCGAGGCGCGCGGGATCGACGTAGTCGGCGAGCGCGCGAGAGGCAGCGATCAGCATCCCGTCGGTGACCCGCCGCGCGCCGGTGAGCAGCACCGCGAGGCCGATCCCCGGGAAGACGAAGGCGTTGTTTCCCTGACCGACCGGGCGGTTCTGTCCCTGCCACATGACGTCTGGAAAAGGGCTGCCCGTCGCCACGAGGGCGCGGCCGCTCGTCCAGCGGCAGATGTCCTCAGGACTCGCCTCGCTGTTGGCAGTCGGGTTCGAGAGCGCAAAGACCACCGGCGAAGGCGTGTTCTCCGCCACCGCGTGGACGACCGCTTCGTTGAAGGCGCCGCGCTGGCCGGACAGGCCGAGGAGCACGGTGACCTTCGCGTTGCGCACCGTCTCCAGGAGCGACGGAATTGCCCCCGCGAGCTTCCAGGAGGCGATCTTCGAGCGGGGCTGGGCGAACGGGAGCTTGTATGGCTCGATCCCCTTCCGGTCATCGAGGATCAGGCCCTTCGAGTCGATGAGGAAGATTCGTGCGCGGGCCTCGGCTTCGGAGAGCCCGTCGTGCTGCAGCCCTCGTGCGATCTGGGAAGCGACGCCGACCCCGCCGGCCCCCGCGCCGTGGACGAGGAACACCTGCTCGGTGAGTGGCTGCCTGATCCGGCGGAACGCCGCCCAGAGGCCTGCGAGCACCACCGCACCGGTGCCCTGGATGTCGTCGTTGAAGGAGGGAAGGGCGTCGACGTAGCGATGGAGCACGTCGAAGGCCTTCTGCTTGCTGAAGTCCTCCCACTGCAGGAGCACGTCCGGGAAGCGGCGGCGAAGCGCCTGGACGAAGCGGTCGATGAACTCTGTATACGCCTCGCCCTCGAGCCGGCGATGCCGCACGCCGAGGTAGAGCGGATCATCGAGCAGGTCCTGGCGGTTGGTGCCCACGTCGAGCCCCACCGGAAGGGTTACCCCGGGATCGATCCCGGCAGCGGACGTGTAGAGCGAGAGTTTGCCGATGCAGATGGCGATCCCGCCGAACCCCTGGTCGCCGATGCCGAGGATGCCCTCCGCGTCGGTGGCGACGATCAGCTTCACGTCGGGAGTGGTGACGTTCGCGATCAGTTCGTCGATGTGCTCGATGTTCTCCGTGCTGACCACCAGCCCCCGCGGGTAGCGGTAGATCCGGCTGAACTGCTCGACCGCCAGGGCCACCGTGGGCGTGTAGATGATCGGCATCATCTCTTCGAGGTGCCGGTCGAGGAGGGCGTAGAACTGCACCTCGGAGCGGTCCTGCAGAGCGCGCAGGTAGACGTGGCGATCGAAGTCGGTGGCGAGCCCGCGGAAGTGTCCGTAGGCGCGCTCGAGCTGTTCTTCGAGCGTCGAGACGTGGGTGGGGAACATCCCGAGCAGCCCGAACTCCCGCCGCTCCTCCAGGGTGAACGCGGTGCTCTTGTTGAGCAGGGGCAGCCGAGCGAGCGTCACTCCGGGCAGATCCGTCTCAAGGTAGAATTGGCCGTTGGTGTCCTGCTTCTTTTCGTACTGGCGCATGGGGAACGGACAGTAGGAGTCGCGAACTCTTCTCTCAAGCGCTTGCAAACGCTGCATCGCGTCAGGCGAGCCGCCGGCGGGTAGCGGTTGACGGTCCCGCCATCATCACGGAAACAGTTCGACCATGAACCGATTCCGGTCCGTGCTGCTGGTCGCGCTCGCGTTCGCCCTGACCGCCCCATTCGCCCCGAAGGCCTGGGCCGAGGAGGGCATGTGGCTGTTCACCGACTTCCCGGTCGAGCAGCTGAAGAAGACCTACGGGTTCGAGCCCACCCGGGCGTGGCTGGACCAGGTCCGACTCGGCTCCGTCCGCCTGGCTGGAGGGTGCTCGGCCTCGTTCGTGTCTCCCGGTGGGCTGGTGATGACGAACCACCACTGCATCCGGACGTGCGTGGAGGACCTCTCTTCGGCGAAGCAGGACTACCTGGAGAAGGGCTTCCTCGCCCGCGCCGGGAAGGACGAGAAGCGCTGCCCGGGCGTGGAAGCCAACCAGCTCACCGAAATCACCGATGTGACGGTGCAGATCCGGAACGCCACCTCCGGCAAGGAGGGCCCGGCGTTCGCGAAGGCGCTGAAGGAGACGAGCACGAAGCTCGAGGGCGCGTGCGCGACCGACGCGGGCTTGCGCTGTGACGTGGTGACCCTGTTCCACGGTGGCGCGTACCACCTGTACAGGTACCGCAGGTTCCAGGACGTGCGCCTGGTGTTCGCCCCCGAGTTCCCGATGGCGGCGTTCGGAGGCGATCCGGACAACTTCAACTTCCCGCGCTACGGCTTCGACGCGGCGTTCCTGCGCGTGTACCAGGACGGCGTGGCCGCGAAGACGCCGGACCACCTGCGCTGGGCGAAAGAGGGCGTGAAGGAGGGCGAGCTGGTCTTCGTCCCGGGTCACCCCGGCGGCACAGAGCGCGTGCAGACCGTGGAGCAGCTCGCGTTCCAGCGCGACGTGGCGCTTCCGTACCTCACCCTCATGTACGCCGAGCTTCGCGGAATCCTGCTCGAGTTCCAGTCGGCGAGCCCGGCGCGATTCCGCTACACCCGGGCGCAGGTGCGGAGCGTGGAGAACGCGCTGAAGGCGCTGCGCGGCCGGCACGCGTACCTGGCGGATCCCACGTTCTTCGACGGGAAGATCCGGGAGGACCAGGCGCTTCGCCAGAAGATCCAGGCCGACCCGAAATTGAAGGCGCAGTACGGCGGCGCGTGGACCGGGATCGCCCAGGCGGTGAGCGCGCAACGGCGGCTCTTCCGCGACTACCGGCTGCTCGAAGCGGGGGACGCGTTCAACTCGAAGCTGTTCGCGCAGGCTCGGATGTTGGTGCGCGCAGCCGAGGAGCTGTCGAAGCCCTCGACGGAGCGGCTGCGCGAGTACACAGACGCCCGCAAGCCCGGGCTCGAGCAGGCAATCTCGAAGGCAGCGCCCATCCAGCCCGAGCTCGAGGAGAAGACGCTGGCGTTCTCGCTGCGCAGGTTCCGCGAACTGCTGGGTGCGGATCACCCGCTCGTGCAGAAGGTCCTCGGCCGCGAGTCGCCCGAAGCGCTGGCCCGCAGACTGGTGCGTGGGACCCGCCTCGGGGAAGCAAAGGCGCGCGTGGCGCTGTACCAGAGCGGCCGCGATGGGCTGGAGAAGTCGAAGGATCCCCTGATCCTCCTTGCCCGGTCGGTGGACCTCGAGGCGCGCGCGATGCGCAAGGCGTGGGAGGACGAGGTCGAGGGCGCGCTGGCGAAGAACGGCGAGCTGCTGAACCAGGCGCACGTGGCCGCGTACGGGACCTCTGGCTACCCCGATGCGACGTTCACCCTGCGGTTGTCCTACGGCCAGGTGAAGGGCTGGGCGGAGAACGGGCAGCAGATCCCCGCGCTCACCACCCTCGGCGGCCTGTATGGACGCGACTCTGGCGTGTTCCCGTTCGCCGTCGCGCCGACCTGGCTGAAGGCGAAGAAGCTCGTCGATCACGCCACGCCCATGAATGTTTCGACGACCAACGACATCATCGGAGGGAACTCCGGCTCACCTTTGCTGAACCGCGAGGGCCGGGTGGTCGGGCTCATCTTCGACGGCAACCTGCCATCGCTCGCCGGGCGATACGGCTACGACCCCGCAGTGAACCGGGCCGTGGCCGTGCACGGAGATGCGATCCTGACTGGACTCGAGAAGGTCTACGGCGCAACGCGGGTGGCGAAGGAGCTCCGCGACGCCGCGGAGTGACCGAGTCAGCGGTCAGCGCATCAGATGATCGGCCCGCGGCACAGACTCGCCAGGCCGAAGGTGGTGTCGGCAATGCCCGCGGCGTTCTGAACCGAGATGAGCAGGTCGTTGTTGTTCCGCCCGCCCGCGTCCACGATTCGGCCGGTCTGGAACTTCCCGCCTCCTTTTCCCGCGAACACGAAGGGAATGTTGGTGAGGTAGTGGCCGCTGGAGCTGTTGCTCCAGCACTCCATGCCGAGGATCACCGAGCTGTTGTACAGGGCGGTCTGGCCGTTCCCGTCGTCGATGCCCTTCAGCCCGGAGAGCAGCGCGGCGAACTTCTCCGCGTAGTAGGTCCCCATCGTGTTGAGGCCGGACACGTTGTTGCCGTGCTCGAGCGAGTGGTGGGCCTGGGTGACGCCGCGGCTGGGGAGGTTCTGGCCGCTGGAGGCGCCGGAGAGGGTGAACGCGACGACCCGGGTGAGGTCCCACTCGAAGGCCAGCTTGATGAGGCTGATCATCTGGTCGTGCACCGGCGAGAGTTGGTCCAGGTTCTTCTGATTGGCGCCGTTTCCGGTGGGGCGGGTGCCGGTGGGGCACTGCGAGCCGGTCGTCGGCGGAGCGGGCTGGTCCAGCGCGTCGAGCTGGGCCGTGGTGAGGACCTCGACTTCGCGCCAGCCAGCGACCAGACCGTCCAGCTTTCGCGAATGCTCCGAGTCCATGCCGAACGTCCGCTTCGCGTCGGCGATGTCCTGGAGCTTGAAGTCGATGAGGCTCTTCTTGCGCTGCAGGGCGGCCCGTAGCGCCGCGTTGTCGTTGGTGGGCTGGTTCGACTGTTTCGAGCAGATGAGGTTGATGCGCTGCATCAGCGTGTCGTAGACCTGCCCCGCATTCTGGATGGGCTCGATGGCGTTTCCGTACGTCGAGTCCCCGGCCTGGCGATTTCGGAAGGAGATGTAGCGCTGTCCCAGGCCGACGCTGTCCGCGTCCGAGTGCGCGCCGCCTCCCAGGTGCAGGCTCGAGAAGGGGAGCGCGGAGAGACCGGTGACGGTGCGGTAGTGGTTGGCGATGCGAACGTCGATCGACTCGTGATCGGTGTACGCGTAGTACGAATCGTTCCGCGTGTATTTGTAGCTGTTTCCGGTGACGCAGCCCAGAAGGCCGGCGCCGTGCTCCTCCTGGTACCCGTTGCTCTTCGGCGAGCCGCCGTGGATGTTCATCTTCTTGAACAGGATGATGTCCTGCGCGTGCGGCTGCAGCGGTGCGATGGGCGTGCCCGCGAGCTGGGTGATGCTGGACGGGTTGGTGGAGGCGGGGTGGAACGAGCCGCCCTTGAAGAACATCACGAAGCGGGGCGCCGCAGAGAAGGGGACGCCCACGGTGTAGCCCATGGCCCGCAGGACCGGGGCGAGCGTGAAGGCGAGCAGTCCGAAGCGTTTGATGAGCTGACGTCGGGTGAAGCCCTGGGCTGTCCTCATGGAGTCTCTCCTCGTGCGGTGAAGTGGGGTGCGGTGGCGAGCAGCTGGAGCAGGCCGACCAGCTCGTCGTCTTTCGCGAAAGTGAAGAACATCTTCCGGAGCAGCGGGTCGTCTGCGGGCGTCTCGTCGCGGCCCATGTAGAAGCGGAACAGCTGGCGGACGAAGCACTGCTTGAAGCGGAGCGAGCGGGTGAAGGTTCCAATCGCCTCGACCGGTGAGGAGGTGGCGAACGGCCCCTCGTCGAGGAACTTCACCGAGATGCTGGGGTCGACGGGCAGCCCCTCGTCGGTCTCCCGCCAGCGACCAATGGCATCGTAGTTCTCCTGCATGAAGCCGAAGGGGTTGATGTAGTCGTGGCAGCCGGCGCACGAGGCCTGGCTGGTGACTGTCTCGATCTTCTGCCGCTCCGTCATGACCTCGCCTTCAGGAACCGAGGTGTCGATGCCGGAAGGCACTCCGCCCAGGGGGAGGCACATCACCTTGCGGGTGAAGAACACCCCTCGCTTCACCAGGCGCGTAGTGGTGGGGCCGGAGTGCGAGGCCAGCACCGCGGGCTGAGTGAACAGCCCCAGGCGCTTGCTCCGGTCGAGCTCCACCGGGGCGTCCGGGTCGGTGTTCGCGGGCAGCCCGTACAGCGGCGCCATCGCCCTGGACACGAAGGACCGGGTGGACTGGGTGATGTCCCCGAGCTTCGGGGTGGCCTGGGAGAGGTGGTGCTCGAGGAAGCGCCGGGTGTCCTCCACCGCCGCGGCGGCGACCTGCGGGGTGAATTCGGGGAAGACGCTGGGCTCGATGGTGAAGGTGTCGCTCTCCTTCACCTCCAACCATGCGGTGAAGAAGCGCTGCAGCTTCTGGCGGCCCAGCTCCGAGGCCAGCACCGCGTCCACGGCCTCGGACAGAGCCTCCGGTGAACCCACGTGCAGCTCCGGGCTCGCTGAAGTGAAGCCGAGCGCCTCCGGCGGCGCGTCCGCCAGCGCGTAGCTGAGTTGCTGGAGTTGCTGTGCGGGCCTCAGCACCCCAGTGTCGTCCGTGAGCACCTCATCCCGGTAGAGGAAGCCCGGGGCGCTGAGCGTCACGTCCACCAGGTCCGCCGTGGCAGTGGGCAGGCCCACCTCCGGGACGCTGGCGAGGAAGAACTGGGTGTACTTGTCGAGCGTCTCCTGCGACGCAGTGCCACGGAAGGCGCGGACGAGGAAGGCGCGCGCCTTGTCCTCGAGACAGGCGGGGGAGTTGTTGCTCTGCGCGCAGTCGATGACCGACCCGGGCGCGTCGCGGACGGTGGTAGTGAGCTTCTCCACCCACTGGTTGTAGGGGGTGAAGTTCGCTCCGCTGAAGGCGAGGTTCTCCGCGTACTCGTAGTTGGTCTGCAGCGGATCTTGCGGCAGCGCGCTGGAGAGCGGGGCCGCCGAATATTGCGGGAACAGCGACGCGGAGGTGAGGTCCAGTTGCTTCCGGGTGAGTCGGAAGATTCGGGTGCGCGCAGCGACCGCATCCTCACTGGGGAAGTAGCGGCTGGCGATGGCGAAAAGGTCCGGGTCCTGCCCGCGCATCTCCTCGTCGTCGGGGCCGGGGTCGAGCAGACCGGGGCCCTCATCTTCCGCTCCGGTGAACGACAGGGCCGCCACGCCGTTGCATCCCGCGAAGAGGAGCGCCAGCGTCGCGCTCAGCAGCCAGTGGCAAGGTCGCATCCTGAGGCTCCCAATTCGATGCGGACCGGAAGGGCCCGCCCGGGACCTCCTTGAGCAAGTTGGGGGCCACTGCGCTTCCGTAGTGGATTCGCAGGGTTGCAGCGTCGAACCCGGGCCAGGGGAGGCGGCCGCGCCTCCCGCACGGACACTCCACCCCGGATTGGGATCAGCTCCCCGCCGCCGCCGTCAACGGCCTGAGGACCGCAGCGAGATCGACGAGCGTGGCCTCGGCTCGGCCAGACTCCACGGGAGTGACCGCGAGGCTGGTCAGGAGCAGCGGCTCGTCGTCGACCTGGAACGGCCACACCGTGACGCGCGCCCCACGATCATCGACGAGCTCGAGCGAGCTCGGGACCGCGAACGGCAAGAATTGCCTCGCGCGGTTCGCGGCCTCGAGAAGCAACGCCGCAAACGCCGCGAGGGAGAGGGCGTCATCGCCCCGGCTGGCCAGCGGGAACCCCTGGGGATCGGCGACCGCAATCGATCGGGTGCCGCTGTCCGAGAACCGCTCGATGATTGACTCCAGCGACTCGCCGATCGAGTCGGACGAACCCACGGGTTTTGACGTGCTGCGGGCAGGACGTTGGCGCTGTGCGCCGAGCGCGTCGAGGCGCAGCGTCCGCAGCTCCTCCTCGAGGCGCGCGACCTCGCCTTTCAAGAACTCGGCCTCGGTGGCCGTCGTGCGCATGCGGACGTAGTCGCTCCGCAGCCCCTCCGCGTCGTGGATACGTCCCTTGAGCTGCTCGTTCTGGATCGCCAGGTCGCGCACTGTCGTGGTTCGTTCGGCCAGCTCGCGCTCGAGTTCCTGGATCCGGAGCTGCGCCTGTTCCCAGCCGACCTCGGCGGTCGTCCCTTCCATGCGTTCGCGCTCGAGCTCGGCCACGTACCTGGACACCTGCGCACGAAGCTCCTGCTCGGAGGCTCGCAGCGCCGCGAGCTCCCCGTCGACGCGGGGCACACGAGCGCGCGCCTGGGTCAGCTCGGCTTCGGCACGGGTGGCGCGCTCGATCAGCTCGGCCCGCTCACGTGCGCTGCCGTCGACACGCTGCCGAAGACCCTGGAGCTCGGCGCCCGTGGTCTGGCCGAGTTCCGCGCGCTCACGTTC
>JBAWAM010000472.1:0-2634 GCA_049589315.1 Myxococcaceae bacterium | reverse complement strand
GGTCAGGAGCTCCAAGCTGTTCCCTTCAATATCGGATACTGACGCTCGGATAATGAATAGCCGATATTGAATGGAATCGTCAAGTGGTCCACTGGAAGCAGCGCCTGGGCACGCGGCCACGTCGCGTACAGAGCCGGTATTCCGGCCCCTGGACGCTTTGAAGGGGGGCAGTTCAGGCGCTCGAATGGATTCGCAAACGCGAACGACCGCGCACGTTCACGCGGCGATGGAGCTGAAGGTCAGCTCGACCCGAAGGAGCTGGCCGCTATTCGCGGTAGAAATCGAACGTGACCAGGTGCCGCCGATTGGAGCGGACCGTCACGAACTTTTCCGACTTCTTGCGAGGGTGTTCGAAGCGGATGAGGTACTTGCCCGGCACGAGCTGGAGCTCGCGCTGTCCGGCGACTTCGTCGAGCGGGCGACCATCGATGTAGACGTTCGCCCACGGCTTCACGTTCAGAACGACCGTCCCCAACTCGCGGCTGGGGCTGCGTTCATGCGGGGGCTTCTCCACCTGGGGCGCGGGACCCAGCACCGCTGTGACCGGCGCCTCCACCGGATCGGCCATGCCGGCATCCTCGGGCGCGAGCCCGGCATCGGGCTGCACCTCGGGAAGCACGGCGGCCAGCGCAACGCCGCTGTCCGGCTGGAGCGTGGGAAGCAGCGCCTGAACACCGGCGTCTGCCTCGTCCACGCCCGGATCCACGGCCCTCCCCTGCCCCGTCCGTAGGGTCACCACGGCAGAGACGGCCCCAATGGCCAGGACGGCCCCCGCCACCATGCCCGTTCGGGCCGTCCGGCCCCGGCGGACCCGCGCCTGGAGCACCGCGGTGGACTCGGCCAGCGGAGCCGGCTCTGACACGGGCTGCCGAGGCCGCTGGGGCGAAGACGGCTGCGCCGGGATGGACGGGAGCAGGTTCTCGAGCAGCAACGGCTGCGCAGGGAGCGTCGGCCGCAGAGCCGGGTCCACCGGCTGGGCCGAGGCCGCATCCCGCTTCACGACCCAGGTGGGCGCGTGGACGTCCTCGTCCGGAGACACGGGCTGGGGGGAGATGGACCCCGCCTGGGGGCGCGCGCTTCCCCCCATCACCGCAGTGGGCTCGCGCTTCACCGGCGTGGCGGTCGCGCGCACGCCACTGGTGGTGCCATCGATGCCGTCACCGCGCTGCTGCAGCTCGTCGGCATACAGGCGCCGCAGGAACCCACTGACGTCCGTCTCCTCGATCAACTCTGCGTTGCGCAGGATGAACTGGCCCAGCGCGCGCTCGAGCTCCTGTGCGGTCTGGTGTCGCTTCTGCGGGTCACGCTCGAGCGCCCGCATCACCACCGCGTCGAGATCGGGGTGGACGTCCGGGTTGAGGCGCGCTGGCGGCGCGATGACGCTCTGCTGGACGGCCTTCAGCACCGCGACGTCGCTGTCGCCGTCGAAGAGTCGCGCGCCGGTCAGCATCTCCCACAGCACGATCCCGAGCGCGAACACGTCGGTCCGCGCATCGATGTCGTCGCCCCGGGCCTGCTCCGGAGACATGTACGCGAACTTGCCCTTCAGGATTCCCGGCGAGGTGAGCTTGTTTCCCGCCTTGGCGATGCCGAAGTCGGCCAGCTTGACCGCTCCCTCGAACGACAGCAGCACGTTGTGGGGCGTGACGTCCCGGTGCACCAGCCCCAGACGGTGTGCGTAGTGGAGGCCTCGGGCAACCTCGGAGCCGATCTGCGCCACCAGCGTCGGCGGCAGCGGCATCATCACCTCGCGCGAGCGCCTGCGCAGATCCCACAGGGACCTGCCGCGCACGTACTCCATCGCCAGATAGTAGGTGTCCTCGTGTTTGTTGAAGTCGAAGATCTGGACGATGTTCGCGTGGTTCAGCCGCTGCCCAAGCTTCGCCTCGGCGATGAACATCTCCACGAACTGCGTATCGTCCGCGAGGAACGAACGGATCCGCTTGATGACGACGTCCTTCTCGAAGCCCTCCGCACCCCGCACCGAGCACAGGTAGATCTCCGCCATCCCGCCTTCGGCGAGCTTGCGGCGAACGACGTACTTTCCGATGGGGGTGCCGGGTTGAAGCGACAAGTCGTCAGTCCTGGTCGAACACTACTTTCACCTTCGCCAGCGCGTTCGGTCGCACATCCACGCGCTGACTCCGCTCGCCAAGCTCCGGATTGGTGAAACTGCAATCATAGACTCCCGCAGGAATCCGCTGGTCACCCATTCCAGGGGCCTGCCCCAGGTCGAAGCTGCCACAGCGGACGTTCGCATACGCACCCAACGGCATGATCGCAAAACGAACCATGCCCGTCGCCCGGGCGGCTGCAGGCTCCAGGTCACGCGCGACCCGATCCACCCTTTCGGCGCTGAGAACCCTCTCTCCCCGTTCGCGCCGGGGGGCGACCGGCTGCAGGATGAAGACCTCCTCCTGCTCCGGGCCCCCGCCCACCCGCACTTCGCGCTCGACCACCTGGTGGCCAGCGAGCTCGACGCGCGCCTTGACCGCTTCCCCGGGGCGCGTCTCCAGCAACACCGGCGTGGTCCCGCGCGCTTCACCGTCCACGAAGAGCTGCGCACCCGCTGGCTGGCTCCGGACCGCGAGGCGGACAAGGACGGGCTTCGGCGGTTCGGGAGGCGGAGCCACG
>JBAWAM010000471.1:0-5755 GCA_049589315.1 Myxococcaceae bacterium | reverse complement strand
CCGCAGTTGCCCGGGTCGTTTTCGGTGCGAACGCAGGCGTTGCCGCACCTCGTGGTGCCGTTCGGACAGCGGCAGGTCCCGCCGACACAGGCACCGTCGCCGCAGTCCACGCCACAGCCGCCGCAGTTCTGCGAATCGGACCTGGGATTGATGCAGAGCCCGCTGCAGACGAGGAAGTTCGCCGGGCAAGACTGGGTCTGGCACAGGCCACCGACGCACTGAACGCCCGGGCCGCAGCTGTTGCCGCACGCGCCGCAGTTGTTCGGATCGCTGGCGGTGTTCTGACACACGCCATTGCACGCGCTCTGTCCTGCGGGGCACTGACAGGCCCCGTTGACGCACGCCGCCCCGGCGGCGCAGGCGTTGTTGCACGCGCCGCAGTGCCGGGTGTCGTTGCCGGTGTCGACGCAGGTGCCGTTGCACGAGGTCTGTCCCGCGGGGCAGGCGCAGCTTCCGTTCACGCAGGCGCTGCCAGTCGAGCAACTGCTGCCGCAGCCGCCGCAATTCTGGGGATCGTCCTGCACGTCGATGCAGGTGCCGTTGCAGAGCGTCTCACCCGGAGCACAGCGCGCAGTACAGGTCCCCGAAGAGCAGACCTGTCCCGACGCGCACGCGACGTTGCAGCCGCCGCAGTTGCGCGCATCGCTCGCAGTGTCGATGCAGGTGCCGTTGCAGTCGGTCAGCGGGGCCTGACAGGTGCAGTCGCCGTTCGTGCACACCTCTCCCGGGCTGCACGCGACGCCGCAGGCGCCGCAGTTCAACGCATCCCGCTGGGTGTCCACGCACTCCTGGCCGCAGTCGGTCAGTCCGGTCGCGCAGGTCAGGATGCACCGGCCGGCCAGGCACGTCTCCTCGTCTCCACAGGCGACGTCGCAGCCGCCGCAATGGAAACGGTCGTTCTGCAAGTCGACGCAGGCATTTCCACACTGTTCGAGGCCGGGGCTGCAGGTGTCGACGCAGGCGCCCGTCTCGCACAGCTGGCCGGATGCGCACGCCACGTTGCAGACGCCGCAGTGCTGCGGGTCGGCGTCGATGTTCGCGCACTGGCCGTTGCACGCCACCAGGGGGGCGGCGCAGACGCACTGGCCGGCATCGCAGGTTTCTCCGGCGCCACAGGCGTTTCCGCACGCGCCGCAGTTCAGGCGGTCGTCGTCCAGGGAGACGCAGCCGCCGAAGCACTCGGTCGTCCCGGAAGGACAGCTCGAGGTGCAGGCGCCGTTCGAACAGACCTCGCCTTCCTCGCAGCCACGGCCACAGACGCCGCAGTGGTCCGGATCAGCGCGCAGCGACACGCACTCCTCCCCACAAGGGGTCTGGCCGACCGGGCAAGCGCTCGGGGCGACGCCGGGAACGCAGCGGTTATCGACGCACATCATCCCCACGGGGCAGAGGGGATCCTCGGGGAGCCCGCAGAACAACGGTTCGGTGCGGGCACAGCCGGAGGCACTGAGGAGCGCGCCCAGGAGGGCAGCGAAGGAGAGCAGCCTGTTCATAGGGGCGTGGGCGGTCGGCCTGTGCCCTCCGAGTCTATGCGAACCCCGGAGTGGGATCGAATTGACGCCCCGGTGAACGCCCTTCAAGGGCGGTGGTACGGCTCGCCCCGGATGATGGTGAAGGCCCGGTAGAGCTGCTCCATCAGCACCGCCCGGGCAAGCCGGTGGGGGAGGGTCATTTTCGACAGCGAGAGGGTGAGTCGGGCGCGGGAGAGGACGGACGGGTCCAGACCTTCGTCGCCGCCGATCACGAAGGCCAGGTCCTGCGAGCGGTTCAGGGCGTCCCCCATGAACTCAGCCAGCTCGACCGAGGTCTTCAGCTTCCCATGCTCATCCAGGGCGACCAGCACCTCGGCTGGGGCGATCCGCGCGAGGATCGCCTTCGCCTCGTCCGCCTTCGAGCGCCCCGCGGGGAGCTCGATCAGCTCCACCTTCGCGTAGTGCTTGAGGCGGCCGGCGTATTCGTCCACGGCGGGCAGGAACAGCCCGGAGCGATCCTTCCCGACCGAGACGACCTTCAGCTTCAGGCCACCGTCTCCTTCGGCGCGTCTGCCCACAGACCCTCGAGGTCGTAGTGGCTGCGGACGTCCTGGAAGAACAGGTGGGCGACCACGTCACCGTAGTCGAGCAGCACCCACTGGCCGGTCTCGAAGCCTTCGGAGCCGACGGCCTGCTCGCCCTCCTGCTTCAGCTTCGACAGGACGTTCTCGGCCATGGCGGTGACCTGACGGTCGGATTCACCGGAGGCGAGCACGACGTAGTCGGCGTACGAGGCGATCCCGCGCACGTCGAGGATGTTCACGTCGGACGCCTTCTTCTCGATAACGAGGTCGGCGATCTTCCGGGCGAGGGCCTTTGCCGTCGGGTTCTCGGCGGGCGGGAGCTTATTCGCCGCTTCGGTGACCTTCGGCTTGCGCGTGGCGCGCTGCTTCGGGGCCGCAGCGGTCGAGGCGCGCGTCGGGCGCTTCTTCGCGGCCGGCTTCTTCTTCGCAGCGCCCTTCGCAGCGCCCTTCGCGGGGGCCCTGGTGCGGGTGGCGGGGGCTTTCTTCTTCTTCGTTCCGTTCGTCATCGAGGCGGCGGACCTTATTCAGCGGACCTGCCCGTGTCCACGAACGACATACTTCTGGGCGGTGAGCTCGCGAAGCCCCATGGGGCCAAACGCGTGAAGGCGGGAAGTGGAGATGCCGATTTCCGCCCCGAGCCCGAGCTCGCCGCCATCGTTGAACCGGGTGGAGGCGTTGACCATGACGCCCGAGGCGGTCACCTCGCGGGTGAAGCGGTCAGCGGCGTCGAGCTCCCCGGTGACGATGGCCTCGGTGTGCTCCGACCCATACTGGGCGATGTGCTCGAGCGCCTGGTCCAGGTCCTTCACCACCCGCACCGCGAGTATCAGGTCGAGGAACTCGCGCCCCCAGTCGTCCGCGGTGGCCGGCGTCACCGGGATCCCCGCGCGCTTGAGCAGGGTCGTCGTGGTCGGGCATCCCCGGAGCTCCACGCCCTTCGCGATCAGGGCCTTGCCCGCCGAGGGCAGGAACCGGCTCGCCACCGCGCGGTCGACCAGCAGGCACTCGGCCGCGTTGCACACGCCCGGGCGCTGGGCCTTGGCGTTGAGGATGATCCGTTCGGCGATCTCCAGATCCGCGGAGCGCTGCACGTAGACGTGGCAGACGCCCTTGTAGTGCTTCACCACCGGGATGCGCGCGTTCTCCGCGACGAAGCGGATGAGGCCCTCGCCGCCGCGGGGGATGCACAGATCGATCAACCCGTCGAGATGCAGCAGCTCCAGGAGCTGGCTCCGCTCCGGGGTGGGGACCAGCTGCACCGCGTCTCCCGGAAGGCCCGCCGCCGACACGCCTTCGTGCAGCGCGCCCGCGATCGCGAGGTTGGTAGCGTGCGCCTCGCTGCCGCCGCGGAGGATCACCGCGTTCCCGCTCTTGAGGCAGAGCGCCGCCGCGTCGCTGGTCACGTTCGGGCGGGATTCGTAGATCATCAGGACCACGCCGAGCGGCAGCCGCGTCTTCTCGATTCGCAGTCCATTGGGACGGCGCCAGGTCTCCACCACCTCGCCGACCGGATCCGGGAGCTCGCGCACCGCCTCCACCGCCTCGGCCATCGCCTCCAGGCGGGCGGGGTCCAGGCTCAGCCGTTCGACGAACGCGGCGGGCCGCTTCTCCTTCTTCGCCGCCCGGACATCTTTCGCATTCGCGGCGAGGATCGACCTGCGCTGTCGACGGAGCGCCGCGGCCATGCGGGCGAGCGCGTCGTCCTTCGTGCGGGTCTCGGCGTGGGACAGGGCGCGCGCGGCATTGCGCGCGGCGCGGGCGAGTTCACGCATCTGCTCGGGCATCACGGCCTCCAGGTGAGTCCTATCCAACCCACCTGACGCAGGTAGTCCAGTCCGTTCTCCGGAAGTCGGTTCTGGTACAGCGCGTACCGGAGCTCCACGTCGATGTCCTTCGAGACCGGCCGCACGAAGCGGACCGACGCCGAGTTGTGGTTCTCCGAGTCCTCCGACAGGTTCTCCACCTCGGGGGACAGGTAGACGCCGTCGGGGAAGTGGGTGAACTGCGCGGTGAGCTGGGCGAAGAAGTAGACCTTCCACGGGAGCCGGAAGCCCGCCGTCCCGGTGAGTCGATGCCGCCGGGAGGTCTCGCCAAAGCTGTTCGACGCCTGATCCACCCAGGCGTACGTCAGGCTGAGCGTGAACGGGCCGCGCCAGGCCCAGCCGCCGCCAACCTGGAACGCCGTGTCCAGCCGCTGGCCCAGGTCGATTTCGGCACCAGTGGTGGCCTGGAGCGAGAGGAGGGCCGGAGCGGGGCGGGCGTCCGCGTTGTAGCGCCGCATCCCCAGCTCACCGAACGCGACCAGCGAGTGCCGCTTGTCGAGCCGATAGCGCGCGGAGCCACCGAACTCGGTCGCCGCGAAGCTGTAGTCGAAAACCGGCCAATAGACGAAGCGGTGCCCGCCGACGTAGGCCCGCAGAGACAGCGCCGCATCGGGGACGAAGTCGAAGAACACAGAACCCGCGAGATCCGAGTAGTCGCGCTCGCCGCCCCGACGGTCGCGGCCGCGGCCCTGCACCCCGACGCCGAACACGCGCCCCAGCGCCACCGATGCCTCGGCCTCGGCCGCCTGGATGAGGACGTCCTCGGACGGATGGAGCAGGAATCTCCGGAGCCCACCGTCGTACGAGCCTCTGAGCTGGACGCGCTCGAAGAGGACCTGGCCTTCGGCGGCGCCGGTCAGCGACAACATCCCGTCGGTCACCGCGCCGACCTGCGAGTAGTCGCGTCGGGCGTTGGTGTCGATGCCCGCGCCGGTCGACAGGCGCACCCGCCCCTCGAGGTCCGCCGCGTGGGCGACCGCAGAGACCAGCAGGAGGGTGAGTGCGACGGTGGGATGGCGCGCCACGTTGGCGCACCCTAGCCCGCGTCCTCACTGACCGGAAGGCAAGGGAGCACCGCCCGGTCTCCCCCCGAGCGGGTTGGGGTGGATCTTCCGTTCTCCCGTCCACCCGGGCTAGACATGACCCATGCAGCTTCGAACCGTGGTCCTCGTTCCAGCGCTGATGGCCCTGTCTGCCTGTGGGGCCAACGTCTTCCCCGTCGAGGTGTCGGGTGAGACGACGATTGCGGGCGACCCGTCGCCGTTCTCTGCGCTCCTGGGCGCCTTCAACATCGGCAGCTTCGCCAACATCGACTTCAACCAGACGCAGGAGTTCCAGAACCAGGGCGTCACCAAGGACCAGGTCGAGTCGGTGAAGACCGACTACATCCGCCTGAAGATCATCTCGCCGGAGACCCAGGACTTCTCGTTCCTCGAGAACCTCCAGTTCTACGCTCGGGCCGGAGACCAGGAGGTGCTGGTCGCGTCGAAGGCCGGGATCGACAAGCTGGGGCTGAAGGCGCCAAACCCGGTGCTGGAGCTGGACGTGACCGACGCCGAGCTTCAACCGTTCGTGACCGCTCCGTCCATGAGCATCATCGTCCGGGGGAAGGGCAGGATGCCGCCGCAGGACACCCGGCTCGAGGCGAACGTCGGGTTGAACGTCACGGTCAAGGTGTTCTGACGGCGCCGCCGGGCGCCTCCCAATGGGAAACCAGGCTGTCGTGCTCTCCGGCCCGCGCGGCTTCGGGCGGGGCGGAGATGTCCCTCTTGACCCTGGCGAGTTCCGCTAACAGGAACACGAGCGCGACCACCCCCACGACAAAGAACGTCAACAGGACCCCGATCCAGAGCATCGGAACCTCCTCGAGTAGCTA
>JBAWAM010000470.1:0-7308 GCA_049589315.1 Myxococcaceae bacterium | reverse complement strand
GGACCTGGTTCGGCGCCGGGCGGCGAGGTTCACCTCGGGGCGGAGGCGGAAGGGCCGCGCGAGTCCCTCCGCGCGGTGGCGCTGCCCTGGTGGTCGTCCGATGTCGCTCGACCCGGCCCGGATGCGGAGGGGCGATGTGCGCGCGAGGAACGGCCCCGGCGGCGTGCTCGACAGTCCTCGGCGAAGGACCTGTTCCCCAGCTCGCGCCGTGAACACGCGTGCGTATCGGAGCGGTCACCGACCACGCTGCGTGCACGTGCGTTCTCGGAAGCCGGTAGCGATGGAAGTCGTGCGCGACGAAGCGGCGCGTCTCCACGAACACCCAGGTGGACCGCACGTGCACCCAGTCCGGGGCCATGGGCGCCCAGCCGATGTAACCGCCGCCGTGACGCCAGGTGACCCACGCCGGCGCCCAGCGCGTCCCCGGGACCCAGACCCATCCGTGACCGGGGGCGATCATCCAGCGGCCGTAGTGGAATGCGGCCCATCCCCACTCGAAGTCGCTCTCGAAGGACCAGCCGTAGTCCGTGTGCACCCAGTGGCCGTGCGAGCCATACGGCGTGAACCCCGAACCGACGATCCACGAATGCGGGCGCCAGACTCGGACCCCATCCACATACAGCCAGTGTCCCGATGGGGAGAGCGCGGCGTCGAAGTCGTCGACGACGACCGCATCTTCGTTCGACGGCGCCTGATGCCGGGAGCCGACGGTGGTGACGCAGCCGGAACCGGCCACGGTGGCGAGGACGATGATCACGAGGGCAGGCGCACGCATGGAGTTCTCCGCTTGCCGAACGTCCGTACACCTCTGCCATTCCGGAGTGCGTGCCGGGACAAGGCGCCTCGGCTGCTTGCCAGCTGCCCCGCCTGAAAGTAGATTGCATCCAAGTAATTAGCATGCTAATCAATTTGGATGCCGCCGCTTCCTCCCCCAAAGCTCATGGCTGAATTCACCGGAATCCTTCAGCCGCTCGGACGGGCGTGGCGAAAGGCCGCCGACCGGGTGGTTGCCAGCTATGGCCTCTCGGAGGCCACCGCCTACCCGGTCTTCCACATCGTACGTCTGGGAGACGGCGTCCGTCAGAACACGTTGGCCGAGGCGCTCGGCATCGAAGGCGCATCGCTGGTCCGCCTGTTGGACTTGCTGTGTGCGGCCGAGTTGCTCGAGCGGAGGGAGGATCCGCTGGACCGGCGCGCGAGGACGCTTCACCTCACCGAGGAGGGTCGAAAGCTCGCAGCGCGCGCGGGTGCCGCCCTCGAGGAGCTGCGCCGGGAGATCTTCAATGAGGTCAGTGCCGAGGATCTCGAGACGTCATTGCGCGTCTTCCACTCTCTGGGAAAGGCGCTCGCGGAGAGATGAAGTCGCTGGGCGTCAGGAATTGGCTCTTTTCGCTGAACAGCTTCATCGCGGCAACGTCAGCGCTCGGGATCGGGCTGTGGCTCGGCCTGCCGAAGCCCTCGTGGGCGATGATGACGGCGTACATCGTCAGCCAGCCCCTGTCGGGCGCCCTCGGCGCGAGGGCCGTCCACCGCCTGGTCGGCACAGTCCTGGGAGCGTGCGCGGCAGTGGTGCTCGTTCCGCGCCTGGTGAACGCGCCGGTGCTCCTCGCGACGGGCGTGGCGCTCTGGGTGGCCTGCTGCCTGTACTTCGCCTACCTGGACCGCACGCCGCGCAGCTATCTGTTCGTGCTCGCCGGGTACACCGCCGCCATCATCGTCTTCCCGGGTGTCTCCGCTCCGGACCTCGTCTTCGACACGGCGGTGGCGCGGGTGGTGGAGATCTCGCTCGGCATCCTCTGCGCCGGTGCGGTCCACAGCGTGCTCTTCCCCCAACCGGTCGCGCCGGTGGTCAACGCGCGCATCGACCGCTTCCTCGCGGACGCGGACGCGTGGGCGCTGGATGCGCTCTCCGGAAGGAGTGACGCGCAGGAGCGCCGAGATTGGCGCAGGCTGGCCTCGGACGTCGCCGAGCTCCATACGCTCTCCACGCATCTGCCCTATGACACCGTGCGCCGCCGCCCCATGGGGCCCACGGTGCGCGCCCTCCAGGAGCGCATGTCCATGCTCCTGCCCATCCTCTCCAGCGTCGAGGATCGCCTCTGCGCCTTGACGGCAGACGGACGTGCCCTCGACCCCCGCCTGAGCGCGCTGCTCGACGATCTCTCCGCCTGGGTCCGTGCGGGGCCCGATGCCCCGGTGTCGGAGGCGCGTCGCCTGCGCAAGGCCTGCGCCGACCTGGTCCCGCCGGTGGACGCGACCGCGAACTGGAACGTCCTGCTCACCACGAGCCTGGCCCGGCGCCTGGGCGAGATGGTCGCCGCGATCCGGGACTGCCGGGCGCTGCGCAATGCCCTGCGCGATCCGCTGCGATCCCTTCCGCAGCGACTCGTTCCCATGATTCGGGCGCGCATCCGGCGTCCGCTGCACCGGGACCGCAGCATGGCCGTGCTCTCCGGGGTCGCGGCGATCGTGTCGATCCTGGTCGCCTGCGCCTTCTGGATCGCCACCGGGTTCCCGCACGGAGGCACCACCGCGATGATCGCGGCCATCTTCGCCAGCCTGTTCGTCACCCGGGACGACCCGGTCCCGAACATCCTGACGGAGCTGACCTTCAACGGGGTCGCGTTCCTGATCGGCGGCGTCTACCTGTTCGCGATCCTGCCCGCCATCAGCGGCTTCCCCATGCTGGTGCTGGTGCTCGCGCCGGTGTTGCTGGTGGGAGGCGCGCTGATGTCCCAGCCGCGCTTCGTCGGGCGGGCCACGCCCTTCACCATGGGCATGGTGGTGACCCTCGGACTGGAGCAGACGTTCCGGCCGGATCTGGAGCTGTTCCTCAACGGCGTCCTCGCCCAGGTCATCGGCTTCGTCATCGCCGCGCTCTCCACGTCCTTCATCCGGTCGGTGGGCGCAGACGCCATCGCTCACCGGTTGCTGCGCACCGGCTGGCGCGACCTGGCACGGATGGCTGCGCCGGGCGTTCCCCCGGATCGGGCGAAGTGGGCAGGCCTGATGCTCGACCGCCTGGGGCTGCTCGCGCCGCGTTTGGCGTGGGCTCCCGCAGGACAGGAAGCCGAATCGGTGGACGTCCTCAACGACCTGCGAATCGGGCTGAACGTGGTCGACCTGAGGCGCGCCCTCCCCGCGGTGGCGCTCGAGGTGGGCACGACGTCGGAGACGCTGTTGCAAGGTCTCTCCCGCCATTTCCGGGAGCGCTCTGCCGGCGACGCCATCACGCCGCCGCCCGGGTTGCTGGACACCCTGGACCGGGCACTCGTCGGCTTCATCTCTGCGCCTTCCTCGCCCCTGGTCCGCGCAGGACGCCATGCGCTCGTGGGCCTTCGCCGCGCGCTCTTTCCACGAGCGCATCCCTGGGAATCGCCCGTGGTTCAGCCCGCTCAGATGGCGGTGGTCTGCTCATGAACGGCGAGTTGGATATCGCAGGGATCTTCGTCCCGTCGGCCTTCGTCTGTGCGCTGGCAGCGGTGGTGCTCATCGCGGTCCTGCGCCGGATCTTCGAAGCGACAGGTTTCTATCGGCTGGTGTGGCACCGGGCGCTGTTCGACCTGGCGCTCTTCTTCGCGCTGTGGGGCGTCCTCACCGCGCTGTCTTTCAAATCATGAAACGCATTCTTCGCCTTCTCCCCAGATACGCCGTCACCGCAGTCGCGGTGCTCGTCGCGCTCTTCTTCGCCCGCTGGATGTGGAACCACTACCAGGTGGAGCCCCGGACGCGCGATGGTCGGGTGAGGGCGGACGTGGTGCAGCTCGCGCCGGATGTGTCGGGAGAGGTGACGACGGTCCATGTGAGGGACAACCGGCAGGTGCACAAGGGCGACGTCCTCTTCGTCATCGACCGCTCCCGGTTCGAGCTGGCCCTGGCGCAGGCGGAGGCGACGGTGGCCAGCCGGCAAGCGGAGCTGGCCCAGGCGGAGCGCGAGGCCCACCGCAACAAGACGCTGAAGGACCTCGTCTCCGAGGAGGTCCGCGAGCAGGGCATCACGCGGGTGGAGCTGAGCCGCGCGGCGCTACAACGGGCCATCGCCGACCGCAACGTGGCCGCCCTCAACCTCGAGCGCACCAGCGTGCGCTCGCCGGTGAACGGGGTCGTCACCAATCTGACCCTGCAGGTCGGTGACTTCGCGACCGCCGGCAAGCAGGCCCTCGCGGTGGTGAACAGCGAGTCGTTCCGGGTGGAGGGCTACTTCGAGGAGACGAAGCTCGCGCGGATCCGGACCGGTGACCCGGTCTCCATCCACATCATGGGCGAGGAGGCGGAGCTGCGCGGACATGTCGAGAGCATCGCCGCGGGCATCGAGGACCGTGACCGCACCCAGGGGCCTTCGATGCTGCCCAATGTGAACCCCACCTTCAGCTGGGTGCGGCTGGCGCAGCGCGTGCCGGTGCGCATCGCGCTCGACGAGTTGCCCGAAGGCGTGCATCTGGTCGCCGGGCGGACCGCGACGGTGACGGTGCTTCCTCGTGAGGAGCCCGTCCAGAGCGCGGTGGTGGGAAACCACCGATGAGAATCGACGCCTGGCGAGCGCTCGCGTGCGCAGCCCTGGCGTTGGCGTCGGGCTGCGCTGCCGTCGGTCCCAACTACCGCGGGCCGACCGACTCCACCGTGCTTCAGAAGCCCTCGGCCGAAGGCGGGTTCGTGAGCACCTCGGAGGCGGTGGCCGCAGACCAGCCTGTCCCTCCCGACTGGTGGCGGCTCTACCAGGAGCCCGAGCTCGACGCGCTCGTGAAGTCCGCGCTGGACGAGAACACCCGCCTGCGCGTGGCCATGGCCAACCTCGCGCGCTCCCGTGCCGCGCTCCAGGAGGTCGAGGCGGCGCACGTCCCATCCACGACGATCGGGGCCGGCGCGTCGTATCAGCGACTTCCTGGAGAGACCGGGGCCGGCGGCATCGGCTACGACGTCGGCGTCGGCGCGTCGTACCTGGTGGACTTGTTCGGCCAACTCCGTCGGGGCATCGAGGCTGCGCGCGCGGACATTGAAGCGACCGGGGCAGCGCTGGACGTGGCCCGCGTCGCCGTGGCGGCGGATACCGCGCGCGCCTACGTCAGCACATGCGGGGTCGGACACGAGCTGGCGGTGGCGAGGCGTCTGCTCGATTACCAGCAGGAGAGCCTGGAGCGCACCCGGCGCCTGGTCGAGGCGGGCCGCTCCAGCCCGGTCGATCTGCCGCGCACCCTGGCCCAGGTGGAGCAGCTTCGCGCCAACATCCCTCCGCTGGAGGCCCGGCAACGCGTCGAGCTGTTCCGTCTGGCGGTGCTCACCGGCAAGCCGCCGGCGGAGTTTCCTCGGAGACTGGAGGCGTGCGTCGTCGTGCCCCAACTGGGCTCGCCCTTGCCCACAGGCGATGGCGCAGCCCTCCTGCGACGCCGCCCGGACATTCGGCAGGCGGAGCGGTTGCTCGCCGCGGCGACCGCGCGCATCGGGGTGGCCACCGCCGACCTGTACCCCTCCGTGAACATCGGCCTTTCGGCGGGCTTCTCTGCAGGCACCTTCCGCTGGAGCCTCGGGCCGCTCATCAGCTGGACCTTTCCCAACACCCGGGCCGCGCGCGCTCGCATTGCCGGCGCGAGCGCAGAGGCGGACGCGGCCCTTGCCCGGTTCGATGAGACGGTCCTCACCGCGCTGCTCGAGACAGAGCGAGCACTGACGACCTATGCAAAGGACCTCGACCGGCACGCCGCGCTGGTCGCCGCCCGCGATCAGGCCGCGGAGGCAGCGCGCCAGGTGGAGATCCTCTTCCGGAACGGCCGCGAGAGCTTCCTCCCCGTGCTCGACGCCGAGCGCACCCTCGCGAACAACGAGGCGGCGGTCGCAGCGTCGCAGACGCGCCTGGCCAACGATCAGATCGACCTGTTCCTCGCCCTCGGCGGCGGCTGGGAGCAGCCGTAGCTCCGGCGTTAGAGTAGGGCGTATGAAGGAGCCCGGTTCCTCGGAGATCACCCCCGAGCATCTCTATCTGCGCCGTCGCGAGTTCATCCGCAACGCGGCGCTGACGGTCGGAACCGCGACGATCGTCGGCGGCGGATTGAACGTGCTCAGTGGCGGAGGGCGTTCGCTGGAGTCGCAAGCGCCCACCGGGGGCGCTGCCGCCGAACCCCACTTCGCTGGCGGGGAGAAGCAGAACGCCCTCGAGGAGATCTCGACCTGGAACAACTTCTACGAGTTCGGGTTCGACAAGGAGGACCCCGCGCGGAACGCGCACACCCTCAGGCCGCGTCCGTGGACGGTGGCGATCGAGGGCGAGGTCCACAAACCGCAGCTCATCGACCTCGACACGGTGCCTGGAACGTACCCGCTCGAGGAGCGCGTGTATCGGATGCGCTGTGTCGAAGCGTGGTCGATGGTGATCCCGTGGCTGGGGTTCCCGCTCGCGAGGCTGCTCGATCGCGTTCAGCCCACGTCGCACGCGAAGTACGTGGCGTTCGAGACGCTGCTCGCGCCGGACCAGATGCCGGCACAGCGGGGAGAGCTCCTCCCCTGGCCCTACGTCGAGGGGCTCCGGCTCGACGAGGCGATGCATCCGCTCACCCTGCTCGCGGTCGGTCTGTACGGGAGGCCGCTGCCGAACCAGAACGGCGCGCCGCTCCGGCTGGTCGTGCCGTGGAAGTACGGGTTCAAGGGCATCAAGTCGATCGTGCGCATCCGGCTCACGCGTGAGCAGCCGCGGACGACGTGGAACGAGGTGGCGCCGCACGAGTACGGCTTCTTCGCGAACGTGAACCCCGAGGTCGACCATCCGCGCTGGAGCCAGGCGACGGAGCGCCGCATCGGGGAACTCGGGCGCAGGGCGACGCTTCCCTTCAACGGCTACGCCGATCAGGTCGCCTCGCTCTACGCGGGGATGGACCTGCGGCGGAACTACTGACCCATGACCCAGCCACTGCCCTGGCTCAAGCCCGGGCTCTTCATCGGTGGCATCGCGCCGGGGCTGTCGATCGTCACCAGTGCATTGCGGGGGACCCTCGCGGTGGATCCGATCGCCGAAGCGTTGAACCGGTTCGGCCTGCTCGCGTTGATCTTCGTGGTCGCCACGCTGTGCTGCTCACCCTTGAAGAAGCTGATTGGCTGGACCTGGCCCATGCGGATCCGCCGGATGCTGGGGGTGTTTGCGTTCGGCTACGCGCTGGCGCACGTGCTGACGTATGCGCTGTTCGATCAGGTCGCGAACTTTCACGCGATCGCCAGGGACATCCTGGAGCGCCCGTTCATCCTCGTCGGGTTCCTCGCGTTCGGGCTGCTCGTGCCGCTGGCGGCGACCTCCACGAACGGGATGGTCCGCAGGCTCGGGTT
>JBAWAM010000469.1:0-5187 GCA_049589315.1 Myxococcaceae bacterium | reverse complement strand
GACCTGATGAAGTTCGGGATGATCCCGGAGTTCGTCGGTCGCCTCCCGATGATCGCCACCCTGAACGATCTCAAGGAAGAGGACCTGATCACCATCCTCACCCAGCCGAAGAACGCGCTGGTGAAGCAGTACCAGAAGATGTTCGAGATGGAGAAGGTGAAGCTCTCCTTCACCCGGGAAGCGCTCCGCGCCATCGCCCGCGAAGCGATGCGACGGAACTCCGGCGCCCGCGGCCTCCGCGCCATCATGGAGGACGCCATGCTGGAGATCATGTACGACGTCCCGTACCGCGAGGGGATCAAGGAGTGCCGGATCACCGAAAACGTGGTCACCCGGCACGAGCCTCCCCAGCTCGTCTTCGAGAAGGAGAAGAAGACGGCGTAGTCGTCTCCCTCTCCCTGGACAGCCCCCTTCGCGCGCTCACATCCAGAGCGCGCTCCGGGGACGCAGACGCAGGGCGAGGGGAGCTACGACTGGGTGACCCGCACCGTGGTCTTCATCTCCTTGCCGGAGGATGGATCCCGGGCGCGCATGGTCAGGATTCCCTCGATGCTCACGTCGAAGGTGATCTCCACCTGCACCTGACCCGCCCGGTCGGGGCGGATCCCGGAGAAGGTGAAGTCGCCGAGCATTTCGTTGTGCGAGACCAGCTCGTGGTCGCCCTGGAAGATCCGCATCGCCAGCTCCGTCTGGCGATCGAAGCTGGTCGTCGCGAGGATCTGCTTCGCATTGGGAATCGGCGCGTTTCGCGGGAACACCGTGTGGAACGCACCCCCGGCCTTCTCCAGGCCGATCGCCATGGGAATCACGTCCAGGAGCTGGATCTTGAGATTCGTATCGTCCTGCAGCGAGTGCGCGTAGAGCGCGGCGCCAATCGCCACTGCCTCGTCCGGGTGGACCGCTTTGGAGGGGACCTTCCCGAAGAACTTCGTGAGCCGGTCCTGCACCACCGGCATGCGGGTCTGACCGCCGACCAGCATGACCTCGTCGATTTCGCGCGTGGACAGCCCCGAGTCCACCAGGACGCGCGCGACGATCTGCAGCGTCTTGTCGACGAGATGCGCGGTCAGCTCCTCGAGCTGCTTGCGCGTGAACTTCATCTCGATGTTCAGCGGCTGGCCCTGGGGCGTCATCGTGATGAAGGGGATGTTGAAGGGGACCTCCTCGCGCACCGACAGATCCATCTTCGTGCGTTCGGACAGGTCCTTGATCCGCTGCATCGCCACCGGATCCGTCGACAGGTCGATCCCGGTCTTCTTCTTGAAGTCCTCCAGGACGAACTGGATCATCGCGTTGTCGAAGTCGATCCCGCCGAGGAAGATGTCGCCCCCGGTGGCCTTGACCTCGAACACCCGGTCGCGGATTTCGACGATCGAGACGTCGAAGGTGCCGCCGCCGAGATCGTAGATCGCGACGCGCGTGTTCAGCCCCCGGCCGACTCCGTAGGCGACCGCGGCAGCGGTGGGCTCGTTGATGATCCGCACCACCTCCAGGTCGATCAGCTTGCCGGCGTCCTTCACCGCCTGGCGCTGCCTGTCGCTGAAGTAGGCGGGCACGGTCACCACCGCCCGTTGCACCGGCACGCGCAGGTAGTTCGACGCGACGTCGCGGATCTTGTTGAGGATCCGCGCGCTGATATCCTGGAGCGAGTACTCCTTCTTCGCCACGTCGATGACGACGTCGTTCTTCTGACCGGGCCGGACGTTGTACTGGATGACCTTGCGCATCGCCTCGACGATGTCGCTCTGGTAGCCGCGACCGACGAGACGCTTGGCGCCGTACACGGTGTTCCGGGGGTTGAGCTGCCACTGGCGCTTCGCCTCGTGACCGATCAGCTCGTTGCCCTTGTCATCGACGGCGAAGATCGAAGGGATGGTGTAGTCGCCGCCTTTGTATGGGATCAGCTTCACATTCCCATCGCCCTCGACGAATGCGGCGCACGAGTTCGTCGTGCCGAGATCGATTCCGATGATCAGGTCTTTGTCCATCGCGTCAGGTCACCTGCAAGAGGGTCAACTCTAGTTCAGTGGAGGACCCGCCGCGAATACCCAACACCGGGTGATTCCGGGTGCGAGTTCCGCTTCCTCCTGCGCACCTCGCTGCGCATCTCGCCTGGAACCTGGACGACCACCCTGTCGAAAACTGCTTCGACGTCGCCGTCCGCCCGACATGGGCCTGTTTCGGGTTTAAGTTGGGCTCAACCACAAGGGAGATCAGGTGGACGCCAGACGGTTCCTTCAGAGTGTAGGAGATGCGGTTTCGACCGATTTCGTCCGCAACAAGAACATCCTCTCCTTTGAAGAGTACATGGGGCTGTTCCTCCAGGAGCCGCGCCGACAGGCCCGCAATGCGGCGCAGTATCTCCGGGACGTGATGGACCACTTCGGGACCGAGCTGGTCTCGCACCCGGCCGGTCGGCTGCGGCGGTTCAAGCTGTTCGACCTCACCGAGCACGAGCGCGAGGGGCGGGTCGCCGGGCAGGAGGAGGTCCAGAACGCCATCTACCGGATCCTGGGCAACTTCGCGCGCACCGGGCGGGTGAACAAGCTCATCCTGCTCCACGGCCCGAACGGTTCGGCCAAGTCGACGATCATCAACTCGCTGAAGCGGGGGATGGAGCAGTACTCGCACGCGCCGGAGGGCGCGCTGTACCGGATCAACTGGGTCTTCCCGACCGAGAAGCTGGTGCGCGGATCGATCGGGTTCGGCGGCGACCGCTCGGTGGACGGTGAGCTGGGCAGCTACGCGCACCTCGATCCGGAGAGCATCGATCTCAAGATGCACTGCGCGACCAGCGATCACCCGCTGTTCATCATCCCTGCGCCGGAGCGGTCGAAGCTGCTGGAAAGCACCATCGGCAAGCACAAGGAGGACGGTGGCACCAGCGAGTTCCACCTCTCCGACTTCATCACCGACGGCGACCTCTGCAACAAGTGCAGGCGCATCTACACGGCGCTCGTCGCGGCCTACAGCGGCGACTACCTCAAGGCCCTGCGCCACGTGCAGGTCGAGCGCTTCTACATCTCACGCCGCTACCAGGTCGGCTCAGCGACGGTGGAGCCGCAGATCAGCGTCGACGCCGGGGTGCACCAGATCAGCGCTGATCCCCGGCAGATGACGCTGCCGTCACCGCTGCAGAACCTGGTCCTCTACGATCCGCATGGCCCGCTGGTGAACGCGAACCGCGGCTTGATGGAGTACTCGGATCTGCTCAAGCGTCCGCTCGAGGCGTTCAAGTACCTGTTGGGGGCGAGCGAGACGGGCGAGGTCCCGATGGAGCTGTTCCTGCTTCGCCTCGACGAGGTCCTGATCGCGTCGTCGAACGAGAAGCACCTCGCCGCGTTCAAGGAGCTGCCGGACTTCGCCTCCTTCAAGGGGCGCATCGAGCTGGTGCGCGTGCCGTACCTCCGCCGCTTCCGCGTCGAGCAGCAGATCTACGACGCCCAGATCACGCCGGTGACGGTGGGCAAGCACGTCGCCCCCCACGCCACCGAGGTCGCGTCCATGTGGGCGGTCCTCACGCGCCTGAAGAAGCCGATTCCGGACCGCTACCGGGGAGACGTCCGGGACATCGTCGACGGGCTGCGGCCGGTGGAGAAGATGTTCCTGTACGAGGACGGCAAGGCGCCTGACCGGCTCGGCACCGGGCAGGTGAGGGAGCTGCGGCGCCACCTCCAGGACATCTACGGCGAGTCGGACGCGTATCCCAACTACGAGGGCCGCAGCGGCGCCTCGGCGCGCGAGATCAAGACCGCGCTCTTCAATGCCGCCCAGAACCCCAACTACAAGTGCCTCAACGCGCTGTCCGTGTTCGAGGAGCTCGAGTCGCTGTGCCGGGACAAGAGCGTGTACGAGTTCCTCCAGCAGGAGGTCGTCGACGGCTACCACGCGCACGAAGAGTTCGTCCGGGTGGTCCAGGGGGAGTACCTCGAGCGGGTGGACGCCGAGGTCCGCGAGTCGATGGGCCTGATCTCCGAGAATCAGTACGAGGAGCTGTTCGGGCGTTACGTCCAGAACGTCTCGCACTGGGTGAAGGGGGAGCGTATGCGCAACCGGATCACCGGTGGGTTCGAGAAGCCCGACGAACAGCACATGGCCGAGATGGAGGGGATCATCATGTCGCGCTCGGAGGACCCGGGAGAGTTCCGTCGCGGCCTGATTGGATCGATCGGCGCCGCCAAGCTGGACAACCCGGATCTCGCCATTGATTACAAACGGATATTTCCGGACGTCTTCCGCCGGCTGCGCGACCACTTCTTCGAGGAGCGCAAACGCGTGCTCCGGCGCAACAAGGAGAACGTCCTCAAGTACCTGTCCGACGAGCGTGGCACGCTCACCTCGAAGGAGCGGACCCAGGTCGAGCAGACGCTTGAAACAATGAAGCAGCGGTACGGCTACTGCGAGGACTGCGCGAAGGACACGATCCGGTTCCTGATGCGCGAGCGCTACGGGAGCTAGGAATCTTCTTCCCGGGGCGCGGGTTCGGAGACCAGCGTGTGATATACGCCGAATGGCCTCATTCCGAGGCGCTCCAGAAAGAAGCAAACAGCATGGCAAGCGGTACGGTGAAGTGGTTCAACGACGCGAAGGGCTTTGGATTCATCACCCAGGACAACGGGGGCCCGGACGTGTTCTGCCACCACAGTGCGATCCAGTCGGACGGGTTTCGCACGCTGCCTGAAGGGCAGAAGGTCGAGTTCGACACGAAGAAGGGCCCCAAGGGGCTGCAGGCTGAGAACGTTCGTCTCGTGAGCTGACGTTCTCCCTTCTGCTCAGCGATATCCGCCCGGCCTCATCCGTGGGGCCGGGCTTTGTTGTTTCCAGCCACCCCTTCGAGGTCACCTGATGTTCGGACAACCTTCGGCCAAACGGCGCTGGCCGCGTTCACAGCGGTTCTCGCTCTCCAGCGTCGGCGTCAACGCCGAGGCCACATACCGGTCGACCATCGTCGAAGCGCGCGCTCGAGAAGGGCGCGCAGCGTACGACGCGGCTCGCATGGCCTGGGCCGACGCGCTTCGCGCCGAGCCGGACGACGGGCTCTACCTCGGGGAGATTCGCCAGGCGGCGCTCAATCTCCAGCAGATCGTCGAAGCGCTCGAGCCGTGCGGGAAGACACGAACCGACGCGCTGGCCGCGCTCGAACGACTCGAGGATCTCGGGTTGATCAACGCGATCGCTGGTCAGTAG
>JBAWAM010000468.1:0-7952 GCA_049589315.1 Myxococcaceae bacterium | reverse complement strand
GGGCCGCGTCGCCTCGAGGGTACCGGGCAGGACCGGCGCGCCAAACGTGGCGAATGGGTCGGTGCCGCCGGCTGTGGGAGGAGGCGCTGGCGCAGGGACGGGCAGAGCCGGTTCCTGGGCAGGCTCGGGCGCCCGCGCGACGCGGAACGTATGGCTGCACCGCGTGCAGCGAACCTTGACCCCCTTCGCCGTGACCTTTTCGTCCGGGATCTTGAAGCGGGTCTGGCACTGGTCGCACTTGACGATCATCGGGGCCGAGGCCCGGGCAGTATAGGCTCCGAACAGGCATCGGTGCGAGCACCGTCGGGAGCTTGCCCGGGCTCCTTCGCTTTGCTACGTCGATTGACAACCACCATGAGCGAGCTCGAAGAAGCGTCCAACCAGGCGACCGGTTCCCGTGAGCCAAAGGTCATCAAGCGCTACACGAACCGGAAGCTCTACGACACCGTAGAGAGTCGCTACGTCACGCTCGACGAGATCGCGGAGATGGTGAAGCAGGGCGTGGAAGTCCGCATCGTGGACAACCGCACCAAGGAGGACCTCACCTCCGTCACCCTCGCGCAGATCATCTTCGAAGAGGAGAAGAAGAAGAACCGGATGCCGCTGTCGGTGCTGCGCGAGATCATCCGCCACCCCGGCGAGTCGATCACCGAGTTCATCTCCCGCGAAGTCTCTCCCCGCGTCGCCTCGATCCGCGAGGAGGCCGAGTCCCGCATCGACAAGCTGCTCCGCCGCGAAGACGGCACTGCCCCTTCACCGGGCGGCGAGCCTGCGGCGGTGACGGGCGCGGGAGGGGCGGCGGGAGCGGAGCTGGCGAAGTCCTCCCAGCACGTCTTCGAGGAGTGGCAGCGCCGGCTGGACGAGCGGGTCCGCCAGGCGATGGAGAACGTCACAGGGAATCTGCCCGCGTTCGGCCGCGATCTCCAGCAACTCAGCGACCGGCTGGAGTCGCTGGAGAAACGGCTCGACTCGCTCGAGAAGAAGAAGGCGCCCTAGACTAGGCGACTGCCCGGGCCTTCTTCGCGGAGCGACCGGCGGCGTGGATCTCCTCGGCGATGGCGCCGAGCATCTGCGCGCCGCGGCTCGCCGGGGCGTACTCCCAGATCGTCTGCCCATGGCTCTGCGCTTCGTCGATCTTCACGTTGAAGCCGAGCAAGGTCTGCGAGAGCTCCTTCGGGAAGTAATCCTTGAGCTTCGAGAGGATCTCGTCCGCCAACGCGGTCTTCCGGTAGAGCGTGGGCACCACCCTGGACACGCGGAGGTCCCGGCGGCCGTACTTTTCGGCCACGTCCTCCACCGTTTTCACCAGCTCGGCGCACCCGTCCAGTGAGAGGTAGGTCAGCCCGACCGGGATCACCACCTCGGTGGCGGCGACCAGGATGTTCATGGTGGTGAGGCCCATGGACGGCGGCGCGTCGAAGATGACGGCGTCGTAGCCACGCGCCTCCTCCGAAGTGAATCGGTCCGCCAGCAGGTTCACCCGATCCGCACGGTTCGCCACGGCGACGGGGAACTCCGACATCTCCTTGTAGGAAGGGATGACCGAGAGGTTCTCCACGGCGGTGGGCTGCACGCAGTCCGCGAGCTGGACCTTGGGATTCGACAGGAGGTGGAACACGTTCGGACGCACCGTCCGCACGTCCACGCCCAGCGACTTCCCGGCGTGCCCCTGCGTGTCGAGGTCGACCAGCAGGACCTTCATCGACTTCTGGCGGGCGAAGTACGCCGCGACGTTGACCGCCAGCGTGGTCTTGCAGGTCCCACCCTTCTCGTTGATGAAGGCGACGCGACGCATCAGGCGCCTTCCTTCTTCTTCTTCTCGGGCGCGGCCTTCGGGGTCACCATCTGATCGACCTTGGATTCGATCGAGGCGAGCAGGCGCTCGAGGTCGTCCACCTTGTTCCGCAGGAGCTCCACGTCCGCGGTGGAGGGCAGGTTCATCGCCGCCAGCGCGCTGCGCAGGCTCTTGTCCAGGGTTCCCTTGGCCGCGAGCGTGCGAGAGACCGTCGTCTGGATGGCGTTGACGAACTTCTCGTTGGAGAGGAGCTGTTGAGCGAGCTTGCCGATGCGCTCCTCGCCAGTCTCCACCAGCTTCTTCATGACAGGGTTGTTCTTGAGCATGGGCGGCGTAATTAGTGGGGAGGCGACGCGGCGTGTCAACAAGGTCCGGGTTCGATTGACAGGGGCTGATCGCATCCCTACGGTGCGCCGGTTTCGATGGGCATCCTTTCAGAGCAACGGCTATGGATCGTTTCCGGCAAGGGCGGCGTCGGGAAGAGCACAGTGTCAGCGGCACTGGCGCTCGCGTCGGCGCGGAGCGGGAAGCGGACGCTCGTCTGTGAGGTGAATGCCGTCGAACGCATCACCGTGTTCCTCGAACGCCCACCGGTCGGCGGTGACGTGCAGCTGGTGGAGGACAATCTCTGGGCGGTCAATGTCGAGCCCGAGCAGGCGCTGCGCGAATACGCGCTGATGATCCTGAAGTTCCAGAGCATCTACAAAGCCGTCTTCGAGAACCGGTTCGTCCGCTACTTCCTCCGGTTCATCCCGTCGGTGCAGGAGCTCGTGCTGCTGGGGAAGATCCTCTTCCACCTGCGGGAGAAGCTCCCGGATGGCCGGTGGAAGTGGGACCGGATCATCATGGATGCGCCCGCGACCGGCCACGCCATCAGCTTCCTCAACGTGCCGCAGGTGATCCTGGATACGGTGCCGCCCGGCCCGCTGTCGAAGGAGGCGCAGACCATGCGCAACCTCCTGGTCGACCCGAAGGTGACCGGCGCCGTGCTGGTGACGCTGCCGGAGGAGATGCCGATCAACGAGACGATCGACCTCTACCGGGCGTTCACGCAGAACGTGAAGGTCACCCCGGTGGTGTCGGTGTTGAACATGTTCGTACCGCATCGCTTCACCGAGCGCGATGAGGCGGAGACCCCGCCCGAACTCCGGGACGTCGTACGCCATCACCACGTGCGCGAGCAGGCCTCCCTGGCGGCGCAGGAACGTCTGGAGCGCGAGCTGAAGCTCCCGGTGGTGCCCGTCCCGCGGCTTTTCGACCCGAAGGTGACCCGCACCACGATCGAGCGCGTCGCCGAGCATCTGGCGTCGATCTGGGAGAATCCGTCATGACGGGCTCCCCTCTCGCCCGAGCGCTCCAGGACAACTCGGTGCTCATCTGCGTGGGTGCCGGCGGCGTCGGTAAGACCACCGTCTCTGCGAGCCTCGCCTTGAGGGCGGCGGCCAGCCAGGGACGCTCGAGCCTCGTCTGCACCATCGACCCCGCCCGCCGCCTCGCGAATTCGCTGGGGTTGACCGAGCTGGGCAATGAAGAGGTCCGGATCGAGCCCGGGATCTTCCAACAGGCGAACGTCCCGCATCGCGCCCCGCTGCACGCCATGATGCTGGACATGAAGAAGTCCTGGGACGATCTGGTTTTCCGGGTCGCCTCGCCGGAGAAGCGCGACAAGATCCTCAACAGCCGGTTCTACCAGTCGCTCTCCTCGCGCCTCGCCGGGTCGCAGGAGTACATCGCGATGGAGAAGCTCTGGCATCTCCGGTCGCGGTCCGAGTACGAGCTGATCGTCCTCGACACGCCGCCGACCGCACACGCGCTGGACTTCCTCGACGCGCCGAACCGGATTCTCGAATTCCTCGACAGCGACGCCGCCCGCTGGCTGCTCACGCCTGCGCTGACCGCGGGGAAGTTCGGGCTCAAGTTCCTCAACCTCGGCAGCAGCTACGCGGCGAAGACCCTCTCGAAGTTCACCGGCTCCGACACCTTGCAGGAGCTCTCCTCGTTCATGCTGTCGTTCAGCTCGCTCACCGACAGCTTCCGCGAACGCGCCCGCCAGGTCCGTGCGCTGCTCGCGGCCCCGAGCACCAGCTTCGTCCTCGTCACCGCCCCGAGCCCTGAGCGCCTGGACGAGGTGATCCACTTCCACACCCTGCTGCGGCAGAACAAGATGAACATCGCCGCGATCGTGGTGAACCGCGTCCATCCCATGCCCACCGACGCTCAGTTCGCCGAGGCGCGTTCGCTGGTGCAGCCCATGAGGACGAAGGTGGAGACGACGCTCGAGGAGTCCCGCGCGCTCGCTCGCCACGACGCCTCCTCCATCGCCGAACTCCGTGAGGCGATCGGCCCCACGCCGCTGGTGAGGGTCCCGCGCTTCGATCTGGACGTGCATGACCTCAGCGGGCTGTGGCACACCTCGAAGTACCTCGTCGGCGAGCTGGAGCCAGAGAATTAGCCGTTGCGCTACGCCCTCTCCTGGCCGTGTGGTGCCCGGGCCAGCGTACGGAGCCTGCCCGCCCGCTTGCCACCGAAACCAGACTGCGGAGGCGACCGAGCTCGGGTTACAGTCCGTCCGAACTCCAGGGCGGGCCCGCTCGGGCGCGAGGAGGATCTTGATGAGGACCGGCTGGTGGAGTGCAGCGGCACTGGTGGTGGTGGCGGGCGTGGGGTGCACCGGCGCCCGGGCGAACCTGAACGCCGGGGACGGCCAGACGCAGGAGCTCCGGTTTGAACCGGTGAGCATCACCGGTGACCTCGAGCTGGAGAAGCTCAATGACGAGGAGCTCTTCGCTGGCGGTACCGCCGGATACGCCGCCGAAGACTACCGCAAGGCGACGCGGTACTTCGGGCGACTCGCCGACTTCCATCCGAACAGCCCGCACCGCCGCGCTGCCCTCTACAACGCAGGCCTTGCCCACGAGCGGCTGAAGGAATGGGAGGACGCCTACCTGCGCTTCTCCGAGCTGTCCGATCCCAGGAAGGGAACCGGTGACGCGCTCGAAGCGGCTTTCCGGGTCGCGGAGACGCTGTACCACCTGGATCGCTTCGAGGACTGCGCGTCGGTGCTCGAGGTGGTCGCAGATCGGACCGACCTCGCGGTGAACCGACGGCTGGAGGCGCAGGTGCAGAACGGGATCTGCCTGCTCGAGTCCGGCCAGACGCAGCCGGCCGAGGACAGCCTGCGCAAGGCGCTTTCCGTCTGGAACGAGCTCACCAACAAGGACGACGTCGACGACTACTTCCCTGCCCAGGCGCAGTTCTTCCTCGGCGAGATCTATCGGCTCCACTACGAAACCGTTCAGCTCGATCCGGTGAAGGGCACCGACCAGCTCGCGAAGGACCTCGAGTACAAGGCCGAGCTCCTGCTCTCCGCACAGGGCCACTATCTCCGGGCGATCCGGATCGGGAACGGGCACTGGGCGACCGCTGCGGGGTCGCAGATTGGCGGGCTCTACGAGAGCCTCTACGACCACATGGTGAACTCGCCGGCCCCGTCCGAGCTGAACGTCGAAGAGGCGGAGGTATATCGGCAGGAGCTCCGGAAGAAGATCCGCGTGCTCATCTCGAAGTCGATCAACATCTACGAGCGCACGCTGGAGACCGCCGAGCGCATCGGGGCTCAGAGCGCGTTCGTGGAGAAGACGCGTGAGAGCCTCAAGAAGATGAAGGACCTGCTGCTCGCGGATGCGGAGCGCGAGGAGGCGGCGGCGGAGGAAGAGAAGCAGCCCACGACCGCCGATGTTCCTGTGGGCCCCGACGCGGCGACGAGCAGTCACTCCGGAGGCGTCCCCTACAGTTAGGCGTCCGTCCCTGGAACCCCTCTTCACGCCCGCGGAGCTCGCCGAAATCCAGGCGTACAGCTCGACCTGGTACACCTGGTTCGCGGTCCGGGACCTCTTCAAGATTGGGCTCTTCGCCTTCGTACTGAAGTTCGGGGTGAAGGCGTTCCATCAGACCGCGGTGAGGTGCGCGCGCTGGCTGGACACACGATTCGCGTTCGTCCGGCGCATGCCCGTCGTGCGAGCCGTTCCCGCTGCGCTCGAGAAGCTCTGGGGAGAGCCGGGCTGGGGCGTCGCCGTGACGTTCTGCCTGCTCTACCTGCTGTTTCTCGAGGTCGTCTACCTGCCCATCGACGTTCATCTCGACTACTTCCACGAACACCGCTTCGGGATGTCGAACGAGACACCGACGAAGTTCGCGCTGGGTCGGCTCAAGAGCCTCGGGCTCGTGTCGATCGCCAGCACGTTCCTGGTGTTCGGACTGTACGGACTGGCGCGTCGGCTGCGGCTGTGGTGGCTGGTTCTCGGAGTCGTCGCAGGCGCGGTGTTGATGTTCTCCGCTGCCCTCGACCCCTGGCGCGCCCAAGTCTACTTCGACCAGCATCCGCTCGAGGCCGGCCCCTTGCGCGAGCGGATCGTCGAGCTGATGTCGCGCGCGAAGGTGGAGTACCGGGACATCGTGGTCGAGAAGACCTCTGAGTCGAGCAAGGTCGTCGGCGCCTACTTCGCGGGCCAGGGGCCGACGCGGACGATCGTGCTCTATGACAACCTGCTGCATCAACTCGGAGAGGACGAGATCCTTGCCGCCGTTGCGCACGAGGCTGCGCACGTCCTCGAACCCCGCTGGATCCGCCGATTCCTCTCGGCGATCGCATTGGTCGCGTTCCTCTTTGGAATCGACCGCCTGCTCCGACTTGCCGCCCGACGACGCTGGTTCGGTGCCGAGCGCTACGGGGACATCCGCACCATGCCGCTGATGGGGATGTCCCTGTACGCCATCATGCTGCTCACCCAACCTCTCACCGCTGCGGATTCCCGGGCCCGGGAGCGCGCGGCGGACCAGTTCGCCCTCGAGCTCACCCAGAAACCCGATGCGTTCCGGCGACTGATGATCAACGCCGCGCGCATCAACAAGACCGACCCCGACCCGCCCAGGTGGATCGTGCTGCGGGCCTTCTCCCATCCACCGCTTCGAGAGCGACTCGCTCATGCCGACGAGTTCGCAACAAAAAGCAGCGGCAGGTAGGTCCGGTCTCCTCCCCCATCACCCTCGCCCTTCCGGACGGACTCCCCCACAGTCCTTCGTGGCGGACGTTCCGTCTCGGAATCGGACCGGAAACCACCCAGGGGTCTGCGCAACACGCTGAAATCGCGACCACTCGCCGAGTCGGCCGACTGGCACTCCTGGTGCATCAAATCGCTCGCTCACACGCACCGACTCGTCTCGATTCGGGCGTCATACGGGAGTCGCAATGCGTCGCGAGATGAGAGCCAGAGAGGTGTTCCGGCTGCTCCCAATCAGGAGGCTTGGCGAATGAGCCGAGTCCTCAGAAGGGAGGCTCTCGAAAACAGTCGTCACGCGGATGCTCCGGCACGAGCGCTGCGGTCTTCGACTCATGCCGAGTCCGCCTGGTCCGAGATGGAACGCCTCAATTGGGAGGAAGCGAAGGCGATAGCCCAGGTCGGCTGTGAAATGGCCGCTGCAGGAAGGCTCGAGGAGGCGCGCGTGATCTTCGAGGGCCTTCTCGACGGGAACCCGAACGACTCCGCAGTGCTGGCAGCCCTCGGGACCGTCTATCAGAAGCTGGGGCGCTCCGACGATGCGCTGTCTGTGTACGACTCGGCAGTCAATCATGATCCACGCAACCCAGTGGCGCTCGGGAACCGAGGAGAGTTGAAGCTCAGGGCGGGCGATCGAAACGGATTCTCCGATCTTGCTCGGGCGATCGAGGCTGACCCGCACGGAGAAACACAGGCCGGTCGCCGAGCGAAGTCGCTGGTACGGGAGATCACTGCGCAAGCGGTGAAGCACCTGACCCAGAAGTAGCAGGGCGCCCACCGATGAGGTGGGGCAGGTCCTACCGGGATGCTGGGGAGCGGCCCGGTGGGGAGCAGGTGGTAGGTGGGTCCGGACAGGGGGGAGGTGAAGGTTGGCGGGCCGGGCCCACCTGCTATCTGCTTTTTGTACAGCGGCCTCGATACCAGGCATCACAGCTGTTCGAACGACGCGCTCGTCCTCAAGGCCTCTTGAGGATCGAGCGCGTTCGTACATCAACGATCCATTGTGATGAAACTGCCGCACTCGATAGGCAGCCAAGCCCCTCAATAGACGTTGCTGCCATGGACCACGTTGAGTCTCCCCTCGCTCGACACCTCCCCCA
>JBAWAM010000467.1:0-4498 GCA_049589315.1 Myxococcaceae bacterium | reverse complement strand
GGCGGTGACCGCGCCGAGCCCGGCGTACGAGCAGGCCCGGGCCGCAGCCCGGTCGGGCGATCTCTCCACGGCGGAGAGGCTTGCGGCCCAGGTGGCCCAGGCTGAGCTGCTCCCGGAGGCTTTCCTCCTTCTGGCGATGGCCGCCGAAAGCCGTCACGATCTCCAGCGCGCGATCGAAGCGGTGCGTCGCGCGCTCTACCTCGAACCGTCGCTGGTGATGGGACACGCGATGCTCGTAGCGCTGCACACGAAGTCGGGCGCCACCGACGATGCCGACCGGGCGCGAAGGAACGCGCTCCGGCTGCTCGAAGGCGTCGATGAAGAAACGCTGGTCCGGGCCGTCGAGCCCATCACAGCGGGAACGCTCCGGCGCGCCCTGGGCGAGAGAACCTGACGATGAGACGATCGGTTTCTGGAAGAATGGTGGGGACGCTGGCACTGCTCGCCGCAGGCAGCGCGCTGGCTGGCGGCTATGTCGTCGTGCGCACGTCCGACCTGGCGCCCTACAAGGCGGTCGAGGCGGCGTACACCAGTGAGCTGGGGCAGCCGGTGCAGTCCGTGAACCTGGCCTCGAAGGACGCGAAGCTCCGACAGGCCATGGACGGCGCGACGGCGGTGCTGGCGATTGGACCGGACGCGGCGAAGGCGGTCGACGAGGTGCGCCCCTCGGCCCCGGTCCTGCTCACCCTCGTACCCAACGGGGAAAAGGCCGTCTCCGCGGAGCTGAAGGCGAAGGTCGTCCCGATGTTCGTCCCCGCGCAGCGCCAGGCGAAGGTGATCCGCTCGGTGCTCCCTTCGGCGAAGCGCATCGGCGTGATCTACGACCCCACCCAGTCCAAGGCGCTGGTGGCCGAGCTCGACGCAGCGGCTTCGTCGGTCGGGCTCACGCTCCTGCGCGAGGAGGTCACCGCGCGCAAGGAGGTCATCGGCGCGGTCCGGACCCTGGTCGGCAGGGTCGACGTGCTCTGGCTGGTGCCGGACGCGACCGTGCTCGGCACGGACACGATCAAGTTCATGGTGCAGACCTCCATCCAGAGCAAGGTGCCGCTCGTCGGCTTCTCGCAGGGATTGACCAAGGCGGGCGCGCTGCTGTCGGTGGAGGCGGAGTTCGACGAGATGGGCAAGAAGGCCGCGCAGGCGGTCCGCAAGGGTCCGGGGACGCAGCCTGAGGCACCGCAGGGCAAGATCTACCTGAACGCCCGGAGCGCCGAGCTGCTCGGCATCTCGATTCCTTCCGGTGTGCGCAGCCAGGCCGCGCGGGTGTTCGAATGAGCGCGCAGCATCGTCGTTTCGGAGTGCGCTGGCGCATGGCGGGGCTGATCGGCATCGCCTGCGCGCTGATCGCGAACATCCTGATCGTCACCTTCGTCTGGCAGATGCGCAACGTCCTCCGCGAGGAGATGAGCAAGCGCGGCGAGGTCGTCTCGGTCCAGATGGCCAACAACCTCGCCTTCGAGATCTTCTCCGCCGACACCAAGGGCCTGGAGAAGGTGACCGAGGCCACCCTGCGGGACCTGGACGACGTCGCGTTCGTGGTCATCCGTGACGCCAGGGGCGAGGTGCTGGCCAGCAAGGTGACGGACAAGGTCCAGGGGCTCACCGCGGACGTCGTTCCCCGGCTCACCGCGGCGAACGGCGCGGCGACGCGGGTCACCTCGGGCAAGGAGGTCATCGGGGGCGCGGAGTACCTCACCTTCTCCTCTCAGGCGCTGTTCGAGCAGCAGCAGGATGACGAGGCGATCAACCCGCTGTTCGTCGGCGCCGACACCTCGAAGCCGAAGGGAGAGGCGACGATCCAGCGGGTCGGCGTGGTCGAGCTCGGCTTCCGGGTGGACGGGCTCACCGCGCGCATCACCGACATCACCCAGAACGCGGCGCTCCTCGGCTCTGCAATCTTCGTCCTCTGCGTGGCCGCGGGCGTGTTCTTCACCCGGGTGATCACCGTGCCGATCGAGCGGCTGGCGAAGGTGGCCTCGGGGATCGCCGGCGGCGACCTGGCCCAGAAGATCGACGTGACGGGCAACGACGAGATCGGCGATCTCGCCCGCAGCTTCGACACGATGGCGGCGGGGCTGCGAAGCATGCTCAACGAGCTTCGCGGCGCCTCCTCCGAGGTCGAACGCGAAGCGGAGACGGTGCTCAAGACGGCGATGCAGCAGTCCGCCATGGCCAGCGAGCAGGCGTCGGCGATCAACGAGACGTCGACCACCATGGCGGAGATCGCCCAGACCTCGAAGCAGGCCACCGAGCACGCGGACAGCGTGATCAAGATCGCCCAGAAGTCCGAGGAGCTCACCCAGGACGGCCAGAAGGTCGTCGAAGAGAGCGTCACCGGCATGGAGAACCTGGGCGAGCAGGTGAAGGCGATCGCCCTGTCGATCACCGACCTGTCCGAGCGCACCCTGCAGATCGGCGACATCATCGCCACGGTGATGGAGCTCGCGGAGCAGTCGAATCTCCTCGCCTTGATCGCCGCGATCGAGGCGGCCAAGGCCGGCGAGCATGGGCGCGGGTTCTCCGTGGTCGCCATGGAGATGCGGAACCTCGCCGAGCAGTCGAAGCTGGCGGCCGGGCAGGTCCGCGGCATCCTCGGCGAGGTGCAGAAGGGGACGCGCGCGGCGGTGCTGGCGACGGACGAGGGCAGCAAGCGCGCCCAGGCGGCGATCGAGCTCGCCCAGGGCGCGGGCCGCAACATCGTCGGGCTGGCCGAGGTCATTCGCGACTCCTCGTTGGCAGCCCGGCAGATCGCCGGCAACACCCGACAGCAGACGGTGGGCGTGGAGCAGATCGTCGCCGCCATCACCGACCTTTCGGGCGCGATGAACGACAGCATCGCGGGAACCAAGCAGATCGAGCAGGTCTCGACGAACCTCTCACGTCTCGCGAAGCAGCTGTCTGAGCTGGTGAACCGCTATCGGATCGACGCGCACGAATGAAGAAGCTACTGATCGTCGAAGACACGATGACCATTCCGACCCTCATCAAGGTCTACTTGATGGGGTGGGACCTGGAGTTCCATCACGCCCGGGATGGCGTCGAAGGCTTGAAGATGGCGCGGGAGCTCAAGCCGGATCTGATCCTCTCGGACGTGCAGATGCCGGGCATGGACGGCTTCGAGCTGTGCGCGCAGGTCCGGGCGGACAAGGAGCTGTACCAGGTCCCGATCGTCCTGCTGACGTCGCTCAAGGACGACGCCTCCCGGCGTAAGGGCACCCTGGTGGGCGCCACCGCGTTCCTGAGCAAGCCGGTGATGGTGGACGAGCTTCGCGAGCGACTGGGGGCGCTCCTCAAGGTTCAGCCGAAGGTCCCCAATCGATGACCGCTCCGACGGACCGGCAGTCGGTGGACTTCCACGGGCTCTACCGCCGCCTCGACGAGATCGACGAAGCACTGAACGGTGACGCAGGGCTGGATCCCGAGAAGCGCCGCCGCGTCCTGGCGGAGCGCGCGCGGGCGCTGTCGCAGTCCCGGGAGAGCGCGCCCACCGAGACGATCGGCGTCCTGGCGTTCCGGGTCGGTGGCGAGCGCTATGCGGTGGTGATCTCGGAGGTCGAGCAGGTGTTGGAGGCGGATGGCGTGTCCGCGCTTCCCGGGGCACCCGCTCGCGTGCTCGGCGCGATGATGGCGCGCACGCAGATCGTCCCGGTGCTGGATCTTCGCCAGTTGCTCGGCACGCCGCGCGGCGGCATGTCCGACCTCACTCGGGTGGTGGTGGTGGTCACGCCCGAAGGTCTCGTCGGGCTCGCGGCGGAGGAGGTCGAAGGGAGGGTCGACCTGGTCACCGCGGAGCTGACCGAGGCCGGCTCCGGCCCGTTCCTCTTCCTCGGCAGGGACCGGTTGGCGGTCCTGGACCTGGCACGACTCGGCGAGCGGCAGGACGCCTGACCTGAAACGGAACCATGGACGGTGAGCTTCTCAGGAGTGTCTGGCCCATCTTCACTGCCGAGGCGCGCGAGCACCTCGAGCAGATGAGCGCCGGCATCCTCGAGCTGGAACGCGACCCGTCTGCGCGGGCTCCGGGACGGCTCGTGGCGGTCAAGCGGATCGCCCACACCCTCAAGGGCTCCGCGGCCAGCATCGGGCTGGAGCACGTGGAGCGGCTGGTCCACGCGATCGAGGATTCGCTCTCGGGCGAGGACGCCCAGACGCGCCTGAGCCGCTCGGCGGTCGACGTGTTCCTCCGGGCGCTGGGCCGGGTGGAGGCGCTGCTCGAGCGGGTGCCTGCCGGAGGTTCCGAGGAGATTGAGGAGCTCGATGGGCTGCTGGCGGCGATCCAGTCCACGAAGGGCGGCGGGTCGGCCACCGCCCCTGCTCCGGCGCCGCAGCCCACGCAGCTTTCCCAGCCTGAGGCCTCCGAACTGGTCGCCGAGCTGTGGCCGGTGTTCCGAGAGGAGGCGCGCGAGCACCTCGTGCTCCTGCGCGACGCGGTGGGAAGGCTGGGCGACGAGCCATGGTCGGTCCGCTCTCCCGCGCTGCGCGAGCAGGCGCTGCAGTGGAC
>JBAWAM010000466.1:0-1510 GCA_049589315.1 Myxococcaceae bacterium | reverse complement strand
GAGCAGGCCGCTCTCGAGGTGGCCCGCGCGCTCGAGGGCGTGGAGCGCGCGCCGGAGGGGCTCGTCCGTCTGAACACGCTGCCCGGGCTCACCGATCACTTCCTCGGACCGTTCCTGGAGCGGGTGGCGGCGCGCTACCCGAAGCTTCGACTCCAGATCGACAGCGAGGCGAGGACGGTCGACCTGACGCGGAACGAGGCCGATCTCGCTGTGCGCACCGTGCGGCCCCAGTCGGGGGACCTGGTGATGACCCAGCTCGCAACGGTGGAGTACGTCCTGCTCGCGAGTCCGGGGCTGGCCGAGAGCCTGGGTGTGGTCCAAGATCCGGGGCGGTTGCCGTTCATCGCCTGGAGCCCTCATCGTTCGGGGACGCCGCCCGCGCGCTGGCTGCAGACGCACGCGCCCGAGGTGGAGCCGGTGCTCTACTCCGACAGCCTCGAGCTCCACGTGCACGCGGCCCGCGTGGGCCTCGGCGTCGCGCTGCTGCCGCGGCAGTACCTGAGGGTGGTGGACGGGCTGGTCGAGGTGGCGCTCTCGGGAGAGCTTCGCGCGCGCAGCCCGATGCCGATGGAGACGCTCTGGCTCGTGAGTCACCGCGCGCTTCGCGACGTCCCGCGGGTGGCGGCCGTCTGGGAGATGCTCGTCGAGTACTTCGGCGAACGTTCTACGGCTCTTCCAGGCTGAACATGCCGATGAGCCCGGCCCGGAATTCGTGGACCAGGATTTCTGCTGCCCTGTGGAGTTCGACGTCGCCGCCTCCTCGCAACGTTCCTCGGGTGCGGCCGATCTCGGTGAGCAGCGACTCGGGTCCCACGGGGCGGGTCTGCAGCGCGTACCGGGACATCACCTGCTTCGGGTAGCGGCGCAGCAGGAACTCGGCACCAAAGGTGCCGACGGCCAGGTAGTCGATCGCGGTGTCGGGGATGGAGCCCGCGAACGCGAGACGCAGCGCCCCGGCCTCGTCCTCGATCTTCGGCCACATGATCCCCGGGCTGTCGGTGATCACCATTCCGGTCTTGAGCGTCACCGCTTGAAGCGTCTTCGTCACCGCCGGCTTGTTCCCGACGGCCGCTACCGCGCGCGAGGCGAGTGTGTTGATCAGCGTCGACTTGCCCACGTTGGGGACGCCGGCGATCAACGCGCGAACCGGCTTGAGCGGACCGCGGTGCTTCGCCAGACCTTGCGTCAGCGTGGCGATGCGCTTCCGGATCTCCTCAGGCCGGGTCGTCGTCGCGGCGAACGCAGTCACGTTGGGTTCGGACTGGAAGTGCCGCAGCCACGCCTTCGTCACCGTAGGATCGGCGAGGTCGCTCTTCGTCAGCACCTTGATGCAGGGCTTCTGCTTGCGTAGCTCCGTCACGAGCGGGTTCGAGCTCGACAGAGGTAGACGCGCGTCGAGGACCTCGATCACGACGTCCTGTGACGGCATCAAGCGCGCGAGCTCGGCGCGCGCCTTCGTCATGTGACCGGGATACCACTGGAGCGACATCTCTCCCTCTTACGCGGGCAT
>JBAWAM010000465.1:0-8216 GCA_049589315.1 Myxococcaceae bacterium | reverse complement strand
GCCTGCGCCTGGCGAACGACATGCAACTGCGGAGGCTCCAGGGAGAGGTGCAGAGTGAGGAGCTCGCCCCGGGACTCCACCTGGTGTACGCGCTCCAGGGCGACGACGCGACGGTGCTCGAGAACGTCGGAAGGGCTGAGCTGGAGCAAACAGGGCGCGAACAGTTCAGGGCGTGGGCCTTCACGAACGCGGAGCTCTCGCGCATCGAACTCCAGCAGATCTCCGGCGAGCTGGTTCGCAACGCCACGCTGGTCGACAACGCAAGCCTGGCGCTGCTCGCGCCCTCCACCCAGGCGCAGCTGAGGACGGTGCTTGGAGACGCGTGGCTGGTGTTGCTCCCCCGCCATGACGCGCTGCTCGTCGCCCGCGATACGGAGCAGAACCTGGCTGTGCTGAGGGAGGCGGCGGCTCCACTGCTTGAGTCTGCCGGAGAGCACTTGCTCTCCTCCCGGATCTACCGCGTGGAGAATGGCCGCTGGTCCTCTGCTTCGGAGTAGCGGCTAGAGCTCGAGGGCGAGGCTGGTGCTGAACGCGGCGATGGTGACGTAGCCCAGGCCCAGATGAACGGTGCGCAGGGTCCGGGACACGTCATTTGCGCGCTCCATGCTCACCCCCACCAGGCCGGGGTAGCTGGCGACGAAACCGAGGAGCGGCTGCAGGATGATCCCGACGAAGTGGATCCAGCTCACGATGCGGTAGAGCGCGCCATTCACGCCCGGACGCCCCGTCGGCACATCTCCGGGTTGGCCCGGAATGCTCAGGCTGACCGTGGCAGTCGAGGTGTAAAGCACCAGCGACAGGACCGCGCTGATCCCGTGCACGATGCCGAGCTCGTTGCACCCGTAGGCGCCGAAGAGCGGTCGGCCCCCTTGAGCGTTGCAGCGGCCATTCCAGAGCAGCGTGTCCCGGTTGAGCACCAGGAGCGTTCCCAGCGTGCCGGTGAGCAGCAGGCTCCCGGTGGTGGCGACCTTGAGCTTGCGCTGCGCCTCCATGAGCTGTTCCAGATGTCGCTCGGTCTCGACCGGATCCTCAGGTGCGCCGACGAGCGTGGCCACCCGGAGCCCAGACGCGGTTGCCCAGCCAGGCTGAAGTCCGGTCGGCTCGGGTGGTGCCGTGGTCAGCAGCATCAACGCCAGGAGGCCGAGCCCGGTCATGTCCACCTCGACGAAGCGGCAATGGCGCGCCGCGTCCGCCAAGATGCGTACGCTCCGAGCGCGAGCACTCCCCAACTGCGAGGCGGTTCGAGCGTCCAATCCAAGAACAACGGGCCCGGTCCATGGAGGACCGGGCCCGCTGTCTTCAACCTTCAGCCTGGGTGACTAGAACGGCGCGTACGCCGGGACGAAGGTACCTTGCTTCGTTTTGTCGCACGCGTGGTCGTCCGCGCCGTGTGCGGCGCAGTAGACGGCCAGGCACGCCGTCCACGCCTCACCGGCGGCCATACAGCCCTCGTAGGTGGCGTCGCAGATGCTCGCCTTGTTGTTCTGCCAGCAGGTCAGGAACTCGTCGAACTGCGCCGAGCAGTCGTCGGCGCCTGCCTTGGCCGCCCGCTGCTCGAACGACTCAACGTTCAAGCAGTAGTTGGCGCAGTCCATCTGGTACTCGCGCTCGGCGACGGTGCAGGTGTTCACCTCGCCGCAGACGGATTCGCACTTGCTGGCGCAACCCACGCCGCCAACGACTGCGACCGCGGCGATGAACAGGGTCAGGAATGAGCTCTTCATGGTGGTCGTCCCTCGCTCGCTCAGTTGAACTCGTGCGTGAGCCGCACGTAGAAGTACCGGCCCATGTAGTCGTAGGCCGCCGCGTCGGACGCCGCCAGGAAGCCGTTCACGATGTACGGCGGGGCCACGTCGGTCACGTTGTTCACGCCGGCGCCGATGTTGGTCACCCCGGTGCCGGGGTGCTTGATCTGGTAGCCCACGAACACATCCGCCATGGCATAGGCTTCGACGTTGCGCCGGCGGGGGTTCTCCACGTTCTCGCAGGCATTGTCCTCACACTCCTGGATCCCCCCAAGGGTGCGGAGGTTCACACCGGCGCTGAGCGCGTCACGCGCCCAGGTGAGGCCGACGTTCGCCTTCCACTCGGGGAGCACCAGCTCGAGGTCGTACACGTTCTTGCCGCGAATGACGTCGCCGGAGGCCAGGGTCTGGTTGCGGAAGGCGAGCCAGTTCAAGTTCAGGTTCGCGCCCACTCGGCCGATCGGCGTCATGGGCGAGTAGTCCACCAGGAAGTCGATGCCGGCGAGCCGGTCGCCACCGACGTTGGTGAGCGGGTCGTCGATGCTCGAGATCTTCCCGGTCGCGGTGCGGTGGATCCGGTCGCAGTCCACGCCATTGTTGTAGCAGTTGGAGAGGATGACGGTCGTGCCGAGCGACTGGATCGCGTCCTTCACCGAGAGGTTGTAGTAGTCGACCGTCAGCACCAGGTCTTTGACCCAGCGCGGCTGGATGGCGGTGCCAATGGTGAACGCCGTCGAGGTCTCTGGCTTCAGATTGGGGTTACCGCCCCACCGGGTGCGCTGCTGGGACGATGGATCGGAGTAACCGTCCGGGACGCCCTCGCGGTCACACTGGGCATCCGTGGGCGTGCCCTGTTCGCGTTCCGAGCAGGGGTCCTTCGCGCTCTCGAAGCTGTCCAGCGCGCCCAGGTACAACTCGCCGACGGACGGGGCGCGGAACGCAGTGGAGAAGGTGCCGCGCAGGGTGACGTCGGGAACGGGGCTGATGCGGGTCCCAAACTTGTAGCTGAGATTGCTGCCGAAGGTGCTGTAGTTCACCGCCCGCGCCGCCGCGCTGAGCTCCCAGAGGTTGCCCGGCGCCTGCTGGCCGAACCGCCCGAGGATCGGCACGTTCAGCTCGAGGTAACCTTCGTTCACGTAGTACGAGCCTTCGGTGATGGCGATCTTGTTTCCAGTGGTGTCGCCCTGGGCGGTGAGCGGGTCGGGAACGTTGGCGCCCGCCTCACGGCGATGCTCGTAGCCGGCGGCGAGCCCGACTGGGCTGGCGGCGTTGAGGATTTTGAACAGCTCCACCGCGGTGGACGCAGTGGCGATGACCTGCTGGTTGAAGCCGCGCGCCGTGCCCCGGTAGGTGAGGTAGTCCCGCATCTCCGGGGTGATGGAGCCCACGCCGCCGAACAGGTTCAGCGGGACGCAGTCCGCGACGACCGCGCCGGGCGTTCCGCAGCGGGCGATGCCGTCCGCGTCCACGAAGCTGGGGCCGAGGGCGGCGGCAAGCTTGCTGCGTTGGAGCATGCCGGCCTTCGTTTCGACACCCTGGGTCCGGCCGTAGTTCACGTTCACGTCCCAATTCCACTTCGGGGTGAACTCGCCGCGAACACCGGCAACCAGGCGGAACGTGTCGATTTCCTGGTTGAAAGCCCGGTTTCCGAACTCGACCAGGCGGCGGCGCACGTCGTCGAAGTCGACGCCGAACGGGTTGTGGTGGTTCTGCGCGGAGACGATGAGCCCTTCGTTCACGACGAAGAGCGGCTCCGGTGCCAGCAACTGGGCCGACTCGCGGTGGGTGTAGAGCGCTTCGAAGTAGCCCTGGGACGTGCTTCCCATCCGCAGGGAGCCCGTGGAGAACAGGCTGAACCGCTGCGACGGGGTGACCAGGTAGTTGTCCGGCTGGTAGTTGTAGAAGTCGCCGCCGGCCTCGGTGACGCCGCTGAGGCGGAAGGGCCGGAACTGCCCGTTCTCGACGGTGTAGAAGGAGGCGTCGGGGTTGGCCGCCTTCAGCGCCTCCCAGCTTGCGTTGCCCGGCACCGGCATCTCCGTCGTGGGGTCGAGGGGGACGCTGAAGAATCCGTCGGGGGTGGCCGAGCTGCCGCCGGTGTACTTCCGATTCGTCAGCCAGTCGAAGCCGGCCACGCCGTAGTCGAACCGGCTGAAGTCGCGCTTGTCCGACCACACGTCGTTCTGCCGGTAGAAATTGGCGGAGAACATCACGCTGCCGCGTTCGGTGGCGCGGCCGGTGGTGAAGTTCAGGTCATAGACCAGGCCATCTCCGCGCTGGGAGAGCCCGGTGAAGCCGTTGACCTCGGTGCCTTCGTAGTCCTTGCGGGTGATGATGTTCACCACGCCGGTGACGGCGTCCGAGCCGTAGATGGCGGAGGCGCCGTCCTTGAGGATCTCCACCCGTTCGATCGCCGAAGACGGGATGGTGTTCAGATCCACCGAGCTGTCCGCGCCGGTGCCGCCGGCGACCATGCGCCGACCGTTGAGCAGCACGAGCGTACGCTGCGTACCGAACGCGCGGAGGTCCATGCGGGTCGACCCTTCGCCGCCGTTGTTGAACTGGGTGTTGATGCCGCCCATCTGCTCCGGGAGGCGCTGCAGGATGTCGCCGATCGACGTCCGGCCGGCGGTCGTGATGTCCTCGCGGCTGACGACCGTCACCGGTGCGGCCTTTCCGACCTCGAGGCCCGGGAGGCGGCTACCGGTGACCACCGTCTCCTCGATGACGAGCTCTTCGGGGAGCAGCTCGATGTTGGCGGTCAGGTCCTTCCCGCCTTCGAGGACGAGCTGCTTCGCCAGCGGCTTGTAGTTGCCGGCCTCGAACCGGAGCGAATAAACGCCCGGCGTGAGTCGCGCGAAGGAATAGCGTCCGTCCGTGCTGGTTACCTCGACGTTCTCACCCTCGGTCGGAGAGCTCAGAGTGACCACGACGTCGGCCACTGGCTTCTTGTTCGTGGCGTCCACCACGACGCCGGTCACCTGCGACAGCGCGGGTCTGGCGGCCTCTGGAACCGATGGCGCGGCCGGGGCCTGCGGCTGCTCCGGAGCGGGGGGTTGTTCGACGGGGGGCGCTTCCGTGCCTTCGGTGGGAGGCGGCTCCTCCTGTGCGATGGCGCTCCCTGAGAGCGACACCACGAAGGCCAGTGTCCAACCCCAATGTGATCGATGCATCCCGGTGTCTCCTGACGTGTGTCGGCAACAACGCAACGAGGATGAACGCCATTTGGGATGTGCGACTTGCGAGGGTCAAACATTCAGATCCGGGAATCTCGTCACCATGTTGGATGGTGAACACTTCCCGACGGCCCGTGTTTGACCCTCGCCTTATCGTTTCAGCAATGGTTCAGAACTGCAACATGGCTGCGCGTGACGCGCCCGCTCAGGGAGCCGGAGGAGCGAGCGCGGCGGCTCCCGGCACGTTGGGCGCATCGGGCACGGCGGCAGCCTGTTCGAGGTTCTGCGTCATCATGCCCAGCGTCTCTGCGCCGGCCTGGCGCGCGCCGTCGAGCGCGGTCACCAGCTTTGCGTAGTTGGTGCGATCATCGGCCATGAAGAACACCAGCCGATCGGCGGGCGACCTGGCGGCGAGGATGCGCTCGAGCCGGGCGACGTAGTCCGCTGCGGCCACCGTCTCGCTGTTGATCATGAGGTCCCCGTCCGCGGTGAGCGCGACGACCAGCTGGTCCTTGGGCACCTCCTCCACCAAATCGGCCTGCTCCGTGTCGGGGATCCGGACCTCGATGTCCTTCTCCAGCAGCGGCGTCACCACCATGAAGATGATGAGCAGCACCAGCACCACGTCGACCAGCGGCGTGACGTTGATCTCCGAGTTCGGGCGGCTGGCGGGCGTGACGGAGAACTTCTTCTTCCTGGGGGAGGTCATGGTTTCACCTCCTCCACCCCGAGCGAGACGCCCTGGGCGCCGGCCTTCCGCGACAGGTCGAGCACCTTGCGCACGTCGCCGTAGCTAAGGGTCGAGTCACCCTTGAGCAGGACCTTGCGGCCGGGCGCGAGGGACAGCTCCCGCCTCAGCGCCGCCTCGAGGCCGGCTTCGTCGAAGGCGTCGCTCTCCAGGTAGAGCTTCCTGTCCGGGGTCATGGAGACGATGAGCGGGTCGGCGCCCTGACCCGCCGCTTCCTTCTGCTGCTGCGCCTTCGGGAGCTGGACGTCCTTCCCGCGCTGCAGCATCGGGGTGACGACCATGAAGATGATGAGGAGCACCAGCACCACGTCCACCAGGGGGGTGACGTTGATGTCCGCCTTCACGCGTCCGTTGCCACCTCCTGTCGACATTCCCATGCGGAGGCCTCCCTATTCCTGTTGAGTGTGGGGCGTGTGCGCGTGCCCGCCGAGCGATTTGGCGACCACGTCGAGGAACTCGTTGGAGCTCTCGGAGATGTCCACCGCGCGGGCGTCCACCCAGCCCTGGAGGAAGTTGTAGGCCATCACCGCCGGGATCGCGACGAGGAGGCCGAACGCGGTGGTCACGAGCGCTTCGGCGATACCGGCGGAGACGGTGCCCAGACCACCCGAGCCGGCTGCGGCCATCAACTGGAACGCGTTCACGATGCCCATCACCGTTCCGAGCAGCCCGACGAACGGCGCCGTGGAGCCCACGGTGGCCAGCAGGCCCAGGCCGCTCTTGAGGCTCTGCACCTCTCGCTGCGCCTGGCGCTCCAGCGCACGCATCACCGATTCCACCGCCGCGTCCCGGTTGTTCGTCGGTGCGAGGCGGTATGCGGTCAGCCCGGCGCCGATGACCCGGCCCAGGTGGCCCACCTTCTTGCCGGTGTTCGTCGACGCCGCGGCGCCCAGATCGCCCTTGGCCAGCGCCGGCGCGAGCTTCTCGGCAAAGGCGCGGGAGTCACCCTTCGAGCGCGAGAAGACGAACAGGCGTTCAACCATCACGACCAGCGAGGCGACGGACATCACCCCCATGGCGATGACGACGAGCCGGGCGAAGAGGCCCATGTGGCCCCAGAGATCAGTGAGTGTGAATTGCATGTTGTTCGCGCCTCCTCGTTACGCGGCAGTTATTGGAGCTTCAGCTTGATGGGAATGACGATACGGACTGCCACGGGGCGCCCCTGGAACATCACCGGCGACATCCGCCAGGTCGAGAGCGCCTCCATCACCGCGGCGGTCATGTGCGGCAGCGGCTTGAGGACGCTGCAGTCCTGGACTCTTCCTTCGGTGGAGATCACACACCGCACGAGCATGGTGCCTTCGACGCGCGCTGCGCGGGCGGCGTGCGTGTAGACCGGGTCACGCCCTTCCTGGCGAACCGGGCGGGTCATACCCGCACCGAAGTTCAGGATATCGCCTCCGAGCTGGCCGCCGAGGGTTCCACCCAGGACGCCACCGACGACGCCGCCCTCGACGCCGCCGACCACGCCACCGACGACGCCGCCCTCGACCCCACCCTCCACGCCGCCAGCGACGCTTTCCGGCTCCTCGGGGTCGGGCTCAGGCTGAGGTTCGACCTCCGGTGGCTTCTCCACCGGGATCTCCTTCGGCTGGACGATGGTCTCAGGCTTCTTGATCTTCTTCTCGACCTTCTTCTCGACTTTGGGCTTCGTCGAGCCCCCAGACGGAGGAGGCGGCGGAGGAGGAGGAGGCGGTGGCGGCGGGGCGGCGAAGAACGTCACCTCCGGCTCGACCTTCTCCTCAGGTGGAGGCTGACTTCCCATCCAGAGGACAACCGCGAGAACACCGACGTGAAGCAGCACCGAAACTACGGTTCCAGCGCCAAACTTCGACTTTGCGGTGGTTCCGCGGCCAAGCACGGAATCAAACATTCAGCACTTTTCTCCCTGGACGACGAAATGGAGGTTGGTGTGTTCGGGCGGTACCAATATGCGCCGGATCTAGTACACATCTTTCGAAGCGATCAAACACATCGTGACATCTGCGCCAACCCGCCTGTCCAGTTAAAAACCAAGCATGGCGACATGTTTAATGTTGTTGCGTGTTTTTGATTGCCGCTTCGGCGTCACTCAGCGGATGCGGTGGCTGGTCGTGGTCGGCATCCTGACGGCGCCCATCGTTGCGGCGGCGGGAGAGTCGGCGGTCTTCCTGTTCGAGCTCGGCGGCGCACCGGTCGGGACGGTGGAACTCCGCTGGGTTCGCGAGCGCGGGCAATACGGCTACACGTCCACCCAGCTCTTCTCCCGTGAGGGCGACCGCCGCCGCCGCACGCGTGTCGCGCACTTCGAGGTGGACGACGCGGGGCGGGACCGTCGGACCGGGCGTCACCTGGAGACGCTGGTCCTCTGGCGCGGGCCGGGCCTCCTGCCGGAAGGACGCCGGTGCATCGAGGTGATCGAGGAGCTCGGCGGTCGCGCCGGACCGGTCTGCTTCACGGACGATCAGCGAGGGACCGTGTTCGGCGAAGCGTTCACCGCGCGCTACGGCGAGGGCGGGCTGCGCGCGCTCGAGCTGGGACAGGGGAGGTTCACGCGCGTGCCGCGCG
>JBAWAM010000464.1:0-3231 GCA_049589315.1 Myxococcaceae bacterium | reverse complement strand
CTAGGAGTGTGTTGGCGTAACGGGCAAGCAGGCGATCTTGGACGCGAGTAGCTGGTCGGGGCCGGGTCCCCGCCTTCGGCGGGGCACTGATCAGGTCGCCACCACGCTTCGGTGCAGCTTGAGCAGGTTGTGAGTGAGGCAGATCAGCGCCCACTCACCCTGCGCCTTGGTGAGCCCGCGGAGGAGAAGCTGACGGAAGCCACGCGCCTGTTTGATTTGTCCGAAGGGTGGTTCAGCGAGTGCCTTCCGCCTCGCGTACATCGCCTGCCCCTTCTTCGTTCGTAGTCGCCGCGCCATCCACTCCTTCGTCGTCATTCCCTCTGGTGGCCGTCCTCGCACCGGAGGCGGCTGTTCCCCGTGTTTGAATCTCCCGGTGGCGATGTACGCGTCGATGCCGCGCTCAGCGGCGCGCGCGATGTTCTCCTCGGAGAAATAGCCTGCATCCGCGGTGGTCACTTTCGGCACGTCGCCGCAGTTCTCGATGACCTTCTCCATCATCGGCACGAAGTGCTCGACGTCTGGCGCCTGGTTCGTAAGCGCCTGGGCGACGATGATTTGATGCGCCTCGTCCACTGCCGCCTGCGCGTTGTAGCCCTGGATGAAGCCGTCCTTCGACTTCTGGATTCGACTCTCCGGGTCCGTGAAGTTGCGCTGGGCCTTCGGCTTGGGTGTGCCGTCCTTCTCCGTCTTGAGCTGATGTGACGGCAACGGCGTGGGTCCAGGTGGAGGCTCGTCATCATCATCCTTCTTCTGCGCGGCCTCCTGTGCTTCGCGGACAGCCCGGGCCTCGGCCTCCAGCTCCGCCTTTGCGGCGCGGATGCGAGCAAGCCGCGTCTCGGCTCGCTTCAGCTCCTCTGGGAGTTCGTCGCCGCGCTTGTTGTTGCCGTACAGCTTGTCTTCCGCCGTGTCGGCTTCCTCCGCTGCCTTCAGAAGCGCCTCGACCTTCTGCTGAAGCTCCTGCTCCTGCTTCTTCATCCGCTCGTAGCTCATCGCCTTGTGCTTGCTCGCATTGGCCTTGAGCTTCGTCCCGTCCAGCGCGACGTGTCCCAGCTTCACCAGCCCCGCCTTCTGGCAGAGCGCCAGCACCTGGACGAAGAGCCCCGCCAGCAGGTCGAGGTGCTTGCGTCGAAACTCGCTGATGGTCGTGTGGTCCGGATGCTGGCCCGCTGCGATGACCCGGAACGCGATGTCCTCGTAGGTCTTGCGCTCAATCTTCCGCGAGGATGCGACGCCCACGCAGTACGCGTACAGCAGCACCGCGACCATCATTCGCGGTGATGCGGCGGATACCCCCGCAGCTCCCGCTCGTATCTCGCCATCAGAGCGGAGAGGTCGAGCACCGCCACCGTGTCGAGGATGAAGTAGGCGACGTGCTCAGGAGGCAGCCAATCTCGCGGAGACGGCGGGAGCAGCTCTGATTGGTCAGGTCCGTACGGGCGGAAGACCTTGCTCATGCTCCCGCAGAGATCACGATCTCCACCCGCAGTCGATCCGGTTGCCCTCGCCCTAAGTCAAAACGCACGCAGATCGGAACCACGCGCGCGGCAGGCGTGGGGCAAGCTGGCTCCGATCGGTTGACGTTCCTACCTAGGTCCAATGCCGTTCACTTTGCGGGGCGTCGCCGAGCTCTGCGTTCGCCCATCGGACGCTTTCGGTCATAGGAGCTCATCTTGAGTTTCACTGCTCTTGGATACCGGCGGTGCGTTCGTCGTTCAGGGAGGACGAAGTGGGCGACGTCCGCCCTGAGCTGAGCCAGCCGCTTCGGGATGACGCCCGGACTTGCAAACACCAACCCGAGCAAAGTTGTCCGCACGAGCCGCAAGGCCGCCACGAAGCTGATGCGCGTTGGCATGACGGCTGCCTCTTCGGCAACGCGCTCCATCTCCAGCCGCACGAGGTTGTAGCCGAGCAGCAATCCCCAGAGTTCCTGCTCTACGCCGCCAGGTTTCCGGCTGCGGATCGACTCCTCGCGCTCGAGCATCTCGGACTTCACTTCGTTGAAGCCGAGTTCGATCTCCCACCGCTCGTGGTACAGCTCGATGATTTCGTCAGCGGGATACGCCTCGTGGTCGGTGAGCGAGGTCAGCAGCGTCTGTGGCCGGAATCCGCGGCGCTTGTAGCGGATGGCCCGAATTACCCACGGTGATTGAGTTTTTAGGCTCGGGTCAGCGGCTCGAGCGTGGGTCGAGACCGTCATCGCGACGAGTTCATCACCTGAACCGAGCTTTTTCACTCTGGTCCACGTGTGATTACTCTTCGCCCGAGTGAGCCAGTGGCGGTTCTTGCCGTCCCGCACCAGCGGGATGAGACTCGGAGCTCCGAAGAAGTTCCGGTCAACCACGACCAGCGAATCGTTCGGAACGATCGGCCACAAGTCCTTCGCGTATGCACCTTCGCTCGACGTGTACGGACCGAAGCTCGCTCTCACAAGCAAGTGAGACCGAAGGGCCATCAGCGTGACTGCCCGAACGAGTGGATACCCGCTCAGCCCGCGTGCTCCGCCGCGTGCCGTCGTCGGACCGTAGTGCGCGCGGTTCTCCTCGGAGTCCGGGACACGAATCGTAGTGCCGTCCATCCCGTACACCGCGAGCCCCCGCCACGCCCACTTTCGAGCTGACCTGTGTCCCCACTCAGCGGCGGTACGCTCGAAGAGCCAACGCATCGGATCCGCGCCGAGTCTTGCGCGAGCCTGGGCAATCGCGCTCGGAACGACTTCGCCGCCGCTGGATCCAGGTAAAGCCAGGTCGAGTTGTCGAACGACCTCTTCGATCGACAGGTTGCGGAAGAGCGCCATCCCCAGCACGAGCCAGCAGACCTGTTCTGCAGGCAGCCGGCGCTTCCGCACGGATGCCTTGCCTGTCGTCGATAGCGCCTCCTCGATCCACACAGGATCGATACTGGCCTTGAATCGCTCGAAAGCACCTCGGTCGACTGGGCCGGGGCGGACACCGGTGAACGCCATGCGATCGCTCCTCTGCTACGCGATCGCCCCATCTTGATCGGCGAGAGTCGCCCGCAACAGGGCAAACCGACGGCGGCCGAAACCCCGAATGATTTCGATCGGTTACCCCTATCTGATCGGCATTGTACCTAGGTCGGCCGGGTCGGCCTACCCGTTACCCCAACACGCTCCTAGCCGTTTTCGACGCGCGTCAGCGGCTGCTGCGAAGGCGTGAACAGGTTGCGGATCCGCTCCACGACGCGCGCGAGCGGCGCGGCGCCTCCCGGCGC
>JBAWAM010000463.1:0-1653 GCA_049589315.1 Myxococcaceae bacterium | reverse complement strand
GGTCTACTCCACGCTTCCGCCGGCGGCTTCGATTGCCGCCTTGGCACCGGCGGTGATGAGCACACCCTTGAGGATCAGCTTGCGGGTGATTTCACCCTTCTTGACGATCTTGGCCTGCTTGGCAGTCGCCGGAACCAGCTTCGCCGCGCGCAGTGCCGCGAAATCGATTTCGGTCAGGCTGAGCTTTTCCAATTGGTACAGCAAGACTTCTGCCGTATCCATCTTCAACTTCGAGCGGAAGCCGACTTTCGGCAAGCGCTTTTTCATTGGCATCTGGCCGCCTTCGAAGCCCGGCTTGATCTTGCCCTTACCGGCGCGAGCGAAGGAACCTTTATGACCACGGCCGGCAGTCTTGCCGAGCCCGGAGCCGATGCCGCGACCGACGCGAACGCGCTCTTTGCGGGCGCCATCGGCAGGTTTGAGTGTATTCAGACGCATGGGTGTTCTCCTCGGCGCGCTCAGGGTTCGACGCGAACCAGGTAATGCAATTGATTGATCAAGCCGCGAACCTGAGGGGAATCCTTCAACTCGCGCACATCGTTGGTCTTGTTCAGGCCGAGCGCCTTCACCGACAGGCGGTGACGTGCCTGGCAACCACGCAGGCCCTTGACCAAGCGAACCTTGATGGTTCCTTTGTTATCCGTCGCCTTAGCCTTAGCCATGCTGAATCTCCTCGACTTTCTTGCCGCGCTTGGCCGCGATATGGGCCGGCGACTGCATCGTGGCCAGGCCTTTGACCGTTGCGCGCACCAAATTGATTGGATTGCGCGAACCGACCGCCTTGGCCAACACGTTCTTCACGCCAACCGCTTCCAGCACGGCGCGCATCGCGCCACCGGCGATGACACCGGTACCTTCGGAAGCCGGCATCATGAACACGCGGGCGGCACCATGACCGGCCTTGACCGGATGCCAGAGCGTGCCTTCGTTCAAATCGACATTGACCATCGCCTTGCGGGCATATTCCATCGACTTCTGGATGGCTACCGGCACTTCGCGTGCCTTGCCATAACCGAAACCGATTTTGCCGGCGCCATCACCCACTACCGTCAGGGCAGTGAAGGTGAACTGGCGACCGCCTTTGACGGTCTTGGATACGCGGTTCACGGCAACGAGCTTCTCGATGAAGCCATCGTCGCTTTCACCTCGATTGCGTTCGCGTTCGTTACTGCTCATATGACTCTATTCCTGAGGTTTACTTACGGCCAATGCCGCTTATGGTTGTGTGCGTCGAATGGGTCCACAAAGGCACCAATTCAAGCGATGAACATTAGAACTGCAACCCACCCTCGCGGGCGGCTTCGGCCAAAGCCTTGATGCGTCCGTGATAGCGGTAGCCCGAACGATCGAAAGCGACCTGTTCGATACCGGCGGCACGGGCTCGCTCGGCAATCATCAGTCCCACCTTGGCGGCGGCATCCTTGTTCTTGCCGTTCTTGAGGCCATCCTTGACGACGGTCTGCAGGGTGGAGGCAGAGGCCAGCACCTTGGAACCGTCGGCAGTGAAAACCTGTGCATAAATGTGCTGGCCGGAGCGCAGTACGGACAGACGGGCCACACCCAGATCGCGGATGTGCGAACGGGTGGTTTTGGCGCGGCGCAGACGGGCGATATTTTTATCCATTGCTCTCTACCTCGAGGAAGCTGAAGCGC
>JBAWAM010000462.1:0-4327 GCA_049589315.1 Myxococcaceae bacterium | reverse complement strand
TCATCCAACCACCCGAAGTTTGCGGGCACGCCACTTGTATCCCTGCGATGCGGAGGAAGTTCGAGATGACCAGGTGGTTGGCGGCGGTGGCGGTGACCTTCGCGGTGGGAGCGGGCGTGATGTCCGCACTGACCGGGCTCCTTGGGTCGCTGGCGGAGGTGACCGCGTTGGCGGTCGTCGGTGCGGGCCTGGTGGGCTCCAGTTTCCTTCTGCTGCCCGGACGTCCCGGGCCCAAGCCGGCGGCACACCTCCCGGGCCGGGTGCCGGAGCGCAGCGCACTTTGAGGTGCTGGTGGTCCACTACGAACCGCGGCTGGGAGCCAACGTCGACGGAGACGGAACGACGACGTTCCGGGTATGGGCGCCGGATCGCCGCCGGGTCGAGGTGATCGTCGAGTACGCGGGCGAGCAGGTCGGCGCGACGCTGCACTCCGAAGCCGATGGCCACTTCTCGGGGCAGGTGCAGGCGCCCCCTGGAGCCCGCTACCGGTATCGCCTGGACGGCGGCGACGCGTTCCCCGACCCGTGTTCGCGGTTCCAACCGGAGGGCCCCCATGGCCCCTCCGAGGTCATCGACTTCCGCGCCTTCGACTGGACGGAGACGAACTGGACCGGCGTCTCGATGAGGGACGCGGTCTTCTATGAGCTGCACGTGGGCACCTTCACCCCCGAAGGCACGTACGCCGGCGTGCGACGCAAGCTGCCGTGGCTGCGCGATCTCGGCGTGAACGTGCTGGAGCTGATGCCCCTGAACACCTTCCCCGGAAGGTTCAATTGGGGCTACGACGGCACCCACCCTTTCGCCCCATGTGCCGTCTATGGCGACCCGGACGAGCTCCGGAAGCTCGTCGACGACGCCCACGCGCAGGGGATCGCGGTGATACTCGACGTCGTCTACAACCACTTCGGACCGGACGGGACCTGGCTCGCCCAGTTCGCGAAGCACTACTTCACGAAGCGCCACAGCACCGAGTGGGGAGACCCGGTCAATTTCGACGGCGAGGGCTCCGGTCCGGTGCGCACGTTCTTCATCGAGAACATCCGGCACTGGATCGCCGAGTATCGCCTCGACGGCATGAGGCTCGACGCGACGCAGACGATCTTCGACGCGACCAGGCCTCACGTCCTCGCCGAGCTGACCACCGCCGCCCGGGAGGTCACAGGCGAGCGCACCCTGCTCCTGCTCGCCGAGAACGAGCCGCAGAGTCGCACCCTGCTCCTTCCGACCGGACAGGGAGGATCGGGCTGCGACGCGATGTGGATCGACGACTTCCACCACTCCACCCGCGTGGCGGCGACGCTGCGGTCCGAGGCGTACACGGCCGACTACCGGGGGACGGCGTCCGAGCTCCTCTCCTGCGTGCGGTTCGGCTCGCTATACGCGGGCCAATGGTACGCGTGGCAGCAGAAGCCACGGGGAACTCCACTCCACGAATTCCCTCCGGAGCGGCTGGTGTTCTTCCTCCAAAACCACGACCAGGTCGCCAACCTCGCGATGGGCGATCGACTGCACGTCTTCGGCGAACCCCGGGTGCGGGCGCTGACCGTGTTCTGGCTGTTGTTGCCGTACTCGCCACTGCTGTTCATGGGCCAGGAGTTCTTCGCCTCGACGCCGTTCCTGTACTTCGTGGACCACAAACCGGAGCTCCAGGAGCGGGTCCGGGAAGGACGCCGCAAGTTCGTGGCGCAGTTCCCCAGCACCCGACATGCGCTGGACAAGGAGGGCGTGGACCCGGACATCGGAGAGGTCGCCTTCCAGCGCTCGCGCCTCGACTGGTCGGACGCCGAAAGGAACGAGAAGGCCCTCACGCTGCACCGCGAGCTGCTGCGGCTGCGCCGCGAGGACCCGGTCTTCGCCTCACGCACCCGGCCCGAAGGGGCGACCCTCTCCGAAGAGGCCCTGGTCCTCCGCTGGTTCGGAGAGGGGGAGCGGCTGCTCCTGCTGAACCTGGGGCCAGACCTCACCTGGGACCCCTGCCCGCAACCGCTGCTCGCTCCTCCGGCAGGCGGCGCGTGGAGGCCGCTCATCTCGTCGAAGGAGGTGCGTTTCGGCGGACACGGCGCAGTATTTCCGGATGGAACCGGGCGCTGGCAGATCCCCGGTCAATGCGCGCTCGTGCTGACGAGCCAGGGCAGTGAGGAGCCATGACCGACCTACCCGTGCTCTCGTTCGAGTGGCCCCGCGGCGCCGAGGCAGAGGAACTCCTTGCGCATGAATGGCTCGTCACCAATGGACTGGGCGGTTACGCGTCGGGATCGGTCGCCGGCTGCAACACGCGCCGGTACCACGGGATCTTCGTGCCGTCGCTGCCCACGCCGTTCGGACGCACGGTGATGCTGCCGCGCCTCGAAGAGACCGTGCTGGTCGGCGACTCCTCCGTCAGGCTGGACGGAGAAGAAACCGACACCGGCGCGCTTCAGCTTCCCACGCCCTGGCTTCGTCGCTTCAAGGTCGTGGGGTTGATCCCTCAATGGGAGTACGAGATCGGCGAGGCGCGGATCGACCGCCGGATCGTGATGGTGCACCGCGAGAACACCGCCTACATCGAGTGGATCCACCGGGGCGGCCCGCCCGTGAGACTCCGATTGCGGCCGTTCCCCGCCTTCCGCTTCCACGATCGGCCCATCCCCTGCGGCGAGCTGCCGATGGCAGAGGTCCGGATCAACGGGTTCCGGGTAGAGTTCCACGTCCAGGAGGGCGCACCGCCGCTTCGGATTCGGGTGGCGGCCCCCGGGCCGGCGCCGTTCGTGGCGCTTCCGACGCTCTCCCCGAGATACCTGTACCGGATTGAGCGACGGCGCGGACTGGACTGTCTGGAGCAGCTCGAGAGCCCCGGCTTCTTCGAGTTCCAGCTCGCCGCGGGTGAGCGCGCCGGCCTGGGGCTCACCGTCGGAGAGTGGGAGTCCATCGAGCAGGCCCCCGACGCCTTCTTCAACCACGAGCTCGATCGGGAGCGCCGACTGCTCGAGCACGCGCCCGAGGGTGCCCGCGAAGGCACCACGGCGCGGCTGGTGTTGGCGGCGGATCAGTTCATCATCGATCCCAAGGTGCGCCGCGCGGACGCCGCGTGGGCGCGGGCGATGGGCCAGGAGGCGAGGTCGGTGATCGCCGGCTATCACTGGTTCACCGACTGGGGGCGGGACACGATGATCTCGCTCGACGGGCTCACGCTTCACACCGGGCGCGAGCGCGAAGCTGCGGCGATCCTGCGCACCTTCCAGCACTACGTGAAGGACGGGCTGCTCCCCAACATGTTCCCCGAGGGCGAGCGCGAGGGCCTGTACCACACCGCCGACGCGACGCTCTGGTTCTTCCACGCGATCGAACGGTACCTCCGGCGCACCGGCGACGATGAACTGCTGCGCGACCTGTTCCCGACGCTCGCGGGCATCGTCGAGGCGCACGTGCGCGGGACGCACTTCGGCATCCGCATCGACCAGGATGGACTGATGGCGCAGGGCCAGGACGGCTACCAGCTCACGTGGATGGACGCGAAGGTCGAGGGCTGGGTGGTGACGCCTCGACGCGGCAAGGCCGTCGAGCTCAACGCGCTCTGGCACAACGCCGTGCGGCTGATGGAGGAGTGGGCGCCCAGGGTCGGCGCCGATCCGCGGAAGTACGCCGAGCTCGCCGAGCGATGCCAGAACAGCTTCAACGCGCGCTTCTGGAACGAGACCACCCAATGCCTGTACGACGTGGTCGACGCCGAGGGCGGAGGGGACGATCCCGCCATCCGCCCCAATCAGGTCTTCGCCATTTCGGTGACCCACCCCGTGTTGGCCAGGGAGCGTTGGGAGACTGTGCTGGAGACCGTGGCGCGCGAGCTGGTGACGCCGTTCGGGCTGCGCACGCTCAGCCGGTCACACTCCGACTACAAGCGGGCCTATGACGGCGATCTGCGCGCCCGCGACGCCGCCTATCACCAGGGGACCGTCTGGCCGTGGTTGATCGGCCACTACATCGATGCCGTGTTCAAGCTTCACGGCGACAAGCAGAAGGCGCGCGAGCTTCTGCAGGGATTGGCTCAGCATTTCGAGAACGCAGGCATCGGCCAGGTCAGCGAGATCTTCGACGCCGACCCACCCCATCGGCCGCGCGGCTGCATCGCCCAGGCGTGGAGCGTCGCCGAGCTGCTGCGTGCGTGGGTGGCCACGTCGCCAAACTGAGCGTCCAGAGCTGAACCGTCCAGGCGACCCGAAGGTTTGGCCGAGTCGACCGTTGAGCGACTGAATGAATAAGGTTCACAGCCATGTCCATCCAGCCCTTCCGGCCGGCGGCCCCCCGAATCCCCTCCCTCCCCGAGCGCGTGACGCCCGTCGGATCGAGC